>DAOTXG010000053.1:0-27340 GCA_034435515.1 Anaerolineales bacterium | reverse complement strand
AGTAGGGGCCATAGGAGGTGAAGTTGCGGAGCAAGATGAAAACAACGAGGACGAGCGCCGACAGGCCAATGACGAGATAGTCCGCTCCTCTAAGGCGCAGTGATTCCGCTTCGCTCCAGGTGCGCCGGCCGATGCCAAAGGCGCGCAGTTCCATCGCCTCCACTACCTCTTCGCCGCCGGCGATGGCGTTAATAGTCACCGGGACGATGAGCGGCGCGGAGCGGCGGATCATGTTGACCAGCCCCGCGCCCTTCGCTTCCAGTTCATAGCCGCGCGCACGCTGGGCATCCACGGTGATGAAGAAGTCCCGGGCAATGGTCGGCACGTAGCGTAGGGCGAGGTCAAGCGCGAAGGCCACGCCATCCGACAACCCAAAGCGGCGGAAGGCGACGCCATACAAGTAAGGGTTTGTGGTGAAGGTGAAGGGGAGGATCATCGCCATGATGGCGAGGGGGCGCAACATGCGCACCAGGCCCATGAAGGCGATCTCCCAGGTCACAGTCCGCTGAACCGTTCCAAAGTAGGGCAAAGTGACGGGGGGGAATGAAAAAAGGGGGTGGGCAGTGGTGATATAGGACAACGGGCGGCCGAAGAGGGTGGTGTTAATCAGGCCAATAATGACGACGGCGAAAAACGCGACGACGGCCCAGGCTTTCCAGGTAGAACGCCAGGGCAGGCGGGCGAGGCCGTAATAGACCAACGTCAGCCCAAACAGAGCCAACAGCACGCGCACGTCGTCCACGACAATGGTGCTGAACATGACCAGCGCAGCGGCGATTAACTTTGTCCGAGGGTCAAGCCGGTGAATAAAACTCTGGCCGGGGAGGTATTTGAATGTGGCGAACATAGATCACGACACCCCCTCCCCTGTTCCCTGGGAACGGGGGAGGAG
The DNA here is from genome assembly GCA_034435515.1 of Anaerolineales bacterium. GTDB lineage: Bacteria > Chloroflexota > Anaerolineae > Anaerolineales > UBA6663 > DATDRS01. The sequence continues at coordinate 26,448 of DAOTXG010000053.1, read as the reverse complement.
GTCGCGGGGGGTGGGGGTTACCGTCCTGAACGCGCGCGGTAAGCGTTCCAGGCGTAAAGCAGAATCGGGGTCAAGATCGCGCCATTGACCGCATCGGTGACGCTGGCCGGCAGCCACTCGGTCGAGACTGCCCCGGCGAAGTCAATGTTGCGCAGGATGAAGGGGTCGGCGATGAGCGCTGGGAAAGCGATGCCGACGAACGAGGCGACGACGGCGGCGATAGCCGCAAAGGTGTAGTCGCGCCCAGTCTTGATCTCCATCACGCCGACGTACGGGAGCAGGCCCGGGATCAGGCCTAGCAACCCGTTGCCGACATCCCACGCCCAGAAGAAACCGAAGCCCGAGAGCAGGTCGCCAATGACGTTGCCGAAGAAGCCAGAGAAGAGGCCGACGAGCGGGCCGAACACAATCCCCATGAACATGGGGACGGCAACTGGCGGGCGGAACGAGACCAGCGTGGTGCCGGGCAGGGTCAGGTTGTTGAAGACCCAGTTGAGCACGCCATATAACGCCGCGCCAATGGCGGCGTAGACGATCTCGCGCGTGCCGAACTTCCACAGAGTGCTCTTGTCCATCATTTCATCTCCTCCTGTACAGGTAGCAGACGGCGGATAAAAGAATGAGAAAAGATAGTGAAAGCCTCGTTCGTCACACTCCTTTCCGGCCTCCCCGGCCAATTTCCTAACAATACAACACCGTTCACGCGCAAAAGAGGCACGCCTCACGGAGGAGTTTCAAATTCCGCCAGCGCCTCGGCCCGCCGGAAGCCGCCCGTCTGGGGCAACAAGCGCCGGTTTTCCCGCAGGAGCGAGGTCGGCACGATGCGGCAGTGGTCGAGCAAGGCGTCGTCGCGCAAAACCTCTTCGGGCGGCCCGTCGGCGGCCAGGCGGCCCTCCGCCAGCAGGATCACGCGCGAGGCGTAGGTGACCGCCAGATCCAGGTCGTGCGTGATGAACAGCAGGGTGTTGAAAGCCTCGGCCGGGCTGCTCTCGTCGGATTGCATCGCGACGATGCTGTCCATGAAGGCCATGTAGTTGCCGAAATCCTGCCCGGCGGTCGGCTCGTCGAGCGCGAGGATCTTCGAGCGCATCGCCAGCACGCAGGCGATGGTCACGCGCTTCTGCTGGCCGAAAGAAAGCGCCAGCGGCGGATAGCCCTCCAACCCGCCGAGGTTGACCGTCTTGACCGCCTGGGCGCAGGACTGGTTGATCTCCGCCGCCGTGTAGCCCAGGTTGCGCGGGCCGAAGGCGAGTTCTTCCTTGACCGTCGGCGCGAAGAGCATGTGGGTGGGGCTTTGGAAGCAGTAGCCGACCGTGCGCGCGACCTGCGCGACGGAGAGTGTGCGAGTGTCACGGCCCTCGACGAGCACCCGGCCCGAGCGCGGCTTGACCAGCCCGATGGCGTGCTTGACGAGTGTGCTCTTGCCCGCGCCGTTCGGTCCGAGCAAGGCGATGCGCTCCCCCGCCTGAATTTTCAGATTGACGTGGTGCAAGACCTCCGGCCCGTCGCCGTAGCCAAAGGACACGTTCTCAAAGGCGATGAGCGGTTGACCCGGCGAGGCCGGCGGGCGAAGCGGCTGAGCCGGAGGCAGCGCTTCCACGCGAGCCTGACCTGCGCGTACCCGCCGAATCACTTGCGAGGTGGGCAGCTTGACCTCCCGCCAGTCCGCCGCGTCGGCCAACCCGGCCGGGGCCCCCAGATATTCCACCCGCCCGTCTTTGAGATATAACACGCGGTCGGGCCGTGCGGCCAGCGCGTCTTCGACGCGGTGCTCGACGAGCAGTATCGTCCGGCCCTCGTCGGCCAGGCGGCGGAAGATGGCGAGCGCCTCGCGCGCCGAGGCCGGGTCGAGCGAGGCCAGCGGCTCGTCGAGGAGCAGGAGGGAAGGTTTCATCGCCAGCACGCCCGCGAGCGCGACTTTTTGTTTTTCGCCGCCGGAGAGCGAGAAAGTCTCGCGGTCGCGCAGATAACTCAGGCCCATCCGGTTGATCGCCTCGTCCACGCGCGCGCGGATTTCGTCCGGCGGCAGGCCGAGGTTCTCCGGGCCGAAGGCGACCTCGGACTGCACGTGCGCGCCGAGGATCTGTTTCTCCGGGTCTTGCAGCAGCGTGCCGACGGTCTGCGCGAGTTTGGCGAGCGGGTAATGACGGACCTCTTCGCCGTCGAGCAGCACCGAGCCGCTGAACTCGCCCCGGTAACTGCGCGGGATGAGGCCGTTAATGCACCGGATGAGCGTGGTCTTGCCGCACCCGCTGGCCCCGGCGACGAGCAGCATTTCACCCGGCTGGAGTTCGAGCGACACATCCTTCAGCGCGTAATCGGGGCGGCTGTGGTATCTGAAAGAGAGATTTTGGATGACGAGGGGGGATGCACTCATACACGAACCACCTCCACCGGGTCGCCGACTTTGGCGTCGAGCCTCTGCGCGGCGCTGCCGTTAACGACCGCCAGCACGAGGTCGCCGCTGCTGCCAATGAGCGCGACCAGTTCGCCGGGCGCGCGGTCGCCGAAGGTGCGTGACAGTCCGCGCACTTCCGCGCCGCCGGCCCGCACCGCGACGCCGTCCAGTCCGGCGAGGTCTTCGGCGCGGATGTTGGTGGCGAGGTTGCCGAAGTGGTCAACGTGCGCGATTTCGCCGCGCAAGCCGTCCGGCGTGCGCTCGGGGAGCGCCAGGGGCAGCAGCACCGGGTCGGCGAGGGGCGAGCCGAGCGAGGCCAGGGGGACGCCTCGGGCCAGGTGGGCGGCCACGGGCGCGAAAATATCGCGGCCATGAAAGACGTTGCTGATCTCGGGCCGCCAGTACCGCGGCTGGTCGAGATGCACGATCTCAATCGGCCAGTTTTCGCGCTGCGCGCGCCGGTAGAACAGGGTGAGGAGGCCATTGTCCGGCCCGACAAAACGCTGCGCGCCAAGTCGAGCCGCGATGGGGCGGCGCGCCGTGCCTACCCCGGGATCTACCACGCAGACGTGGATGGTGCCCTCGGGGAAATAAGGCGCCGCACGGTTGAAGATGATCGCGCCTTCTCGGACATTCTGCGGGCTGATTGTGTGACTTATGTCTACGAGACGGGCGTCTGGCGCAAGGCCGAGGATGACGCCTTTCATCACGCCGACGAAACCATCCCGTAGGCCAAAGTCGGTCAGTAGGGTAATGCAAGAAGGCATAAGCAACTCCAGCGGCAAGCCAGGCAGTTCGAGAGGCTCTCCCGACTTTAGCGGGAGCATCGAGGACCGAGGCATCCCCGGATGCCGGGCGGCGCCGCAAGAGCCGCATCTGGGGATGCTTTCTCCTCGAGACTTCGGCGATTTCCCGTTAAACCCAGGAGAGCCGTTGGAGATCCTCAGCAGGGTCCACCCACAGTATAGGCCGGGATTGCCAACCCGCCAAACCGGGGCGTAGGGAGCCAAAAAATTGACATACGCTCCTAGCGGCTGTATAATCGTCTTAGTTGCTGGTGCAGCCAGCAACCGCGCCGATTACGGGGCATCGTTATCGTCGGAGATTAAGCTGGAACTGATCACAGGCTTTATTTCTCAAGATAGGTTTGACCCAACTCACTCGGCGTGCGGCGAGGCGGCGGCCCGGCGCCGAGTTTTGTTTGCTCGCGGGCAGGACGCACAGCGTGACTACGGATACAGGGGCTGAGTTTCAGTCCCTTCTGGATAACGAAGCCAGCACACCACCCGTACAGCGGGGGGCGATGTTGTCAGGCCGCGTCGTGGCCCTGGACACCCAGGGCATGTTAGTGGACCTTGGCTTGAAGCGGGACGCGATTGTGCCCCGCGCCGAGCTTGACAAGCTCGCCCAGCAGGGCGTGGAATTCCAGAAAGACCAGGAAGTCTGGGTGGTGGTCGTGAACCCTGAAGATCGAGACGGCAATATCATCGTCTCGGTGGATCACAGCCGCCAGCAGCAGGATTGGATCAACGCCGAGAAACTGCTTGCGAGCGGGGAGATGTGGGAAGGCAAAGTCGCCGGCTATAACCGGGGCGGGTTGATCGTCCAGTTTGGCGAGGTGCAGGCTTTTGTCCCGGCTTCCCAGGTGGTGGATCTCCCGCACGGGTTGCCGGAGGCCGAGCGGCCGCAGCGGTTGGCGGCGCTGGTGGGCCGCTCGATGGGGTTCAAAGTCATCGAGGTTGACCAGCGGCGCAAGCGGCTAGTGCTTTCGGAGCGCAAGGCGCACCGCCAGTACCGCGGCCGGCGGCAGGCGCAACTACTTGAAGAGTTAGCCGCGGGGCAGGCGCGTAAAGGCATCGTCACTGCGCTCCGCGATTTTGGCGCTTTTGTGGACCTCGGCGGCGTGGATGGACTGGTCCACGTCTCGGAATTGTCCTGGGAGCGGGTGAAACACCCCAGCCAGGTCTTGAAAGTGGGCCAGGAAGTGGAAGTGGAAGTGTTGAAGGTCGACCGGGAGGCCCGGCGGGTGGCCCTGAGTTTGAAACGCCGCCAGGTGGACCCGTGGTCCAGGGCGGTTGAGTTGTTTGGGGTGGGGCAGGTGCTGGAAGGCGTGGTGACGCGCGTGGTGTCGTTCGGCGCGTTTGTGAATCTAGGCTATGGCATCGAGGGGCTGTTGCACTCCAGCCGGTGGGGCGGACAGCCTATCGTCGAGGGGGAGAAGGTGCTGGTGAAAGTTTTGCGGGTTGAACCGGAGCGGCAGCGGGTCAGTCTGGCGGCGCAACCCAGAGATCGGGCGCCGCTGGCGGCTGACCAACCCGCGGAACCGATAGAGACCGAGGCAGGAAACGAGGCATAGAACATCGCATGGCAAAAACCGAAGAAAAAATCGTCGTCGAGGGAGAGGTCGTCGAGGCCATGAAGGCCACGCAGTTTCGGGTGAAGTTGGATAACGGGCACACGGTGCTCGCCTACCTCTCCGGGCGTCTGCGCAAATATTACATCCGCATTCTGCTGGGCGACCGGGTGAAGGTAGAGCTTTCCCCCTACGACTTGACGAAGGGCCGGATTGTTTACCGCTTCAGCGCGGGCAGCAGCCAGGCCGCCCCCAGCGCAACCGCGTAACCGACGACGCCCGACGAATTGGCAGACGATACCGCCCCAGGCAGACGGGGCGGTTTTGGTTTAAGCCGCTTCCCGCTGCCCGATAATCGCCACCCAGTCCTCCAGATGCTCCTGCGCCCGGAGCGTCATCCCCTGCGCCTGGAGGGCGGCATGGACCTCGAAGGCCTGCGCTTCGAGGATGCCAGAGACGACGAGCAGGCCGCCCGGCGTGACCGTCTGCGCCAGACCCTGGCCGATCAAGGTGACGATCACGCGGGCGAGGATGTTGGCGACGACCAGCCCGGCGGGCTGAGGCGCTCCAAATTGACCCGAAAGCACTTCGGCCAGCGAGCCTTGCTCGACCCGGATGCGGTCGGCCACGCCGTTGGCGGCGATATTCTCCCGCGCCACGCGCACGGCTTCGGCGTCAATATCCACCGCCAGAATGGGGCCGGCGCCCAGTTTAGCGGCGGCGATGGCGAGGATGCCCGAACCAGTGCCGATGTCAATCAGCGGCGTCCCCGGTTGGAGATGGCGCTCGATAGCCGCCAGGCACAGTTGCGTGGTTGGGTGCGTGCCTGTGCCGAAAGCCAGGCCTGGATCGAGCACAATTGGGACGCGCATCGCGTCCGGCCCTAGCGGCGGGTTGAGCCAGGCGGGGACGACGACGAGCCGCCGGCCGACACGGACCGGCTTGAAATTGGCCTTCCAGGTTTCAGACCAGTCGGCGTCGGCGATTGGCCGGTAGTGGGGCGAGGGCAGAGGGAGAATCTGGCCGAGATGCCAGAGGGCCTCCTCGAGCCGGGCGCGTGTGGCGTCGAGGGCCGCGTCGGCGGGCAGGTAGGCGCGCACGATCACCGGGCCGACCGTCTGCCCTTTGTCGTCGGGCGTCACCTCGAATTGAGTCGCTTCGTGAACGACGCCCTCGGGCGCAAATCGCGCTAACACGTCGGCGACGGCCTCGGCGGCCTCGCCGCTCACGGTGAGCGAAACTTCGAGCCAGTGCATGTGGCGGGTGGCTGATGGCCGATGGCCGATAGCCGATGGCCGATGGCCGATGGCCGATCCTTATCGCTGGGGTGCGGCGATGAGCGATAGGCGATACACGATAGGCGATAGGCTATTCGCCGCCCAGGGTGCGGCGCAGGCGATCCAGCAGGCCGACCTCGAGCGGGGTGGCTTCGTCTTTCAGATTGCCGAGGTCTTTGAGCAGTTTCTTCTGCTCGTGGCTCAGATGGGTCGGCGTGGCGACGGTGACGACGACGAGCATGTCGCCCCGGCCCTGGCGCTGGAGGCGCGGCGCGCCTTTGCCGCGCAGGTGAAAGACGGCGCCCGATTGCGTGCCCGCCGGGATGGAGATTTTCTCGGCGCCGTTGACGGAAGGCACTTTGACCTCCGCGCCCAGCGCGGCCTGCGTGACGTTGACGGCGACTTCGAGGATGATGTCGTCGCCGCGCCGCCGGAAATACTTGTGCTCGGCGACGGCGATGACGACGTACAAATTGCCGTTGGGACCGCCGTTCGCGCCCGGCTCGCCCTCGCCGGAGAGTCGGATCTGGGTGCCGGTGTCCACGCCGGGGGGGATGCTCACCGAGAGGCGGCGCGTCTGCCGGGTCTGCCCGCGCCCGTGGCAGGTGTGGCAGGGCGAGGTGATCACCTCGCCCGCGCCGCGGCAGGTGGGGCAGGTGGTCACGTTCACCATCGAGCCGAGGAAGGTCTGGCGCACCTGCCGCACTTCGCCTGTGCCTTTGCACACGGCGCAGCGCGTGGGGGTGGTGCCCGGCTCGGCTCCGCTGCCCCGGCAGGCCTCGCATACTTCCTGGCGCGTGACCTGAATGTCTTTCTGCACGCCGGCGATGGCCTCTTCAAACGCGATGGTCAGGTCGTAGCGCAGGTCGGCGCCCCGGCGCGGCGCGCGGCGCGCGGCCGTGCGCGTCCCGCCGAACCCGCCGAAGATGCTCTCGAAGATGTCCTCCACGCCGAAGCCGGAGAAGTCGGCCGCGCCGAAGCCTGCGCCGCTGACGCCGGCGTGGCCGTAGCGGTCGTAGGCCGCGCGCTTCTGATCGTCCGAGAGCACGCCATAGGCCTCGTTGAGTTCTTTGAATTTCTCCTCGGCCCCGGTTGCCTTGTTCACGTCCGGGTGATACTGTCGGGCGAGTTTGCGGAAGGCGCTCTTGATCTCGTCCGCGCTGGCGTTGCGCCCCACGCCGAGGATGTCGTAGTAGTCGCGTTTGGTGGCCATGTAAGTGACGAGTGACGGGTGACAAGTGGCAAGGCTTTCGTGTCACCTGTCACCCGTCACTTTTCACTCCTTACGCTTCCTTGAACTCCCCCTCCACCACGTCATCGCCGCCCTTGCCGTCGCCGGGGCCGCCCTGCTCGCCGCCTGGCTGGCCGCCGGCCTGCCCGTACATGGCCGCGCCGATCTGCTGGACGACCTGGTAGAGGTCGTTCGTCGCGCGCTTGATCGCCTCCAGGTCTTTGCCTTCGAGCGTCTTCCTGACGGCGGCGACCTTTTCCTCGACCTGGCTCTTCACGTTCGCCGGCACTTTGTCGCCGTCGTCGCGCAGCGCCTTCTCGGCGGTGAACACGGCCGCGTCGGCGGTGTTGCGCGTCTCGACCTCTTCCTTGCGTTTCTTGTCCTCGGCGGCGAACTGCTCGGCCTGCTTCACCATCCGCTCCACTTCGTCCTTGCTCAGGCCGGAGGAGGCGGTGATGGTGATGTGCTGCGAGCGACCCGTGGCCTTGTCTTGCGCGGAGACTTTGAGAATGCCGTCGGCGTCAATGTCGAAGGTCACTTCAATCTGCGGCATGCCGCGCGGGGCCGGGGGGATGCCGTCGAGGATGAAGTTGCCGAGGAGCTTGTTGTCGGCGGCCATGGGGCGTTCGCCCTGCACCACCTTGATCTCGACGGACGTCTGCATGTCGGAGGCGGTGGAGAAAATCTGGCTCTTGCGCGTGGGGATGGTGGTGTTGCGCTCGATGAGCGGCGTCGCCACCCCGCCCAGGGTCTCGATGGACAGCGTGAGCGGGGTCACGTCTAAGAGCAGGATGTCCTTGACCTCGCCGCCCAGCACGCCCGCCTGGATCGCCGCCCCGACGGCCACCACCTCGTCCGGGTTCACGCCCTTGTGCGGCTCCTTGGTGAAAATTTTGCGCACGGCCTCCTGCACGGCGGGCATGCGCGTCATGCCGCCCACGAGCACCACCTCGTCAATGTCGGCCGGCTTGAGCTTGGCGTCTTCCAGCGCCTGCGTCACCGGCCGGATCGAGCGCTGGATCAGGTCTTCGCACAACTGCTCCAGTTTGGCGCGGCTGAGGTTCATGTTCAAGTGCTTGGGGCCGGAGGCGTCGGCGGTGATGAACGGCAGATTCACTTCGGTCTGCATCACGGTGGACAGCTCGATCTTGGCCTTCTCCGCCGCTTCCTTCAGGCGCTGCAGGGCCTGCCGGTCGTTGCGCAGGTCAATGCCCTGCTCTTTGCGGAATTCGTCGGCGATCCAGTGGATCACGCGCTGGTCAAAGTCGTCGCCGCCGAGGAACGTGTCGCCGTTGGTCGAGCGCACCTCGAATACGCCGTCGCCCACGTCGAGCACCGAGATGTCGAACGTGCCGCCGCCCAGGTCGTAGACGGCGATGGTCTCGTCCTTTTTCCGGTCGAGGCCGTAGGCCAGCGACGAGGCGGTCGGCTCGTTGATGATGCGCAGCACTTCCAGGCCGGCGATGCGGCCGGCGTCTTTGGTCGCCTGGCGCTGGGAGTCGTTGAAATAGGCGGGGACGGTGATGACCGCCTGGGTCACCGACTCGCCCAGGTAGGCTTCGGCGTCGGCCTTGATCTTGGCGAGGATCATGGCGCTGATCTCAGGCGGCGAGTACTCCTTGCCGCCCATGTACACCCGCACGTCGCCGTTGGGCGCCTCCCCAACCTTGTAGGGAACGACCTTGAGGGCCTTCTGGACTTCGGGATCTTTGTATTTGCGTCCCATGAAGCGCTTAATGGAGAAGATGGTGTTCTCCGGATTGAGGACGGCCTGCCGCCGCGCCACCTGCCCCACCATGCGCTCGCTCGTTTTGGGGTTGATCGCCACGACCGAGGGGATGAGCCGCGACCCTTCGGACGACGTGATGACCACTGGTTCGCCGCCTTCCATGACGGCGACGACGGAATTCGTGGTGCCCAGGTCAATGCCGATGATTTTGCCCATGATGATTGCTCCTGAGTTATTTGGCCACGCGCACTAAGGCCGGCCGGATCACTTTGTCGCCTAACTTATACCCCTGCCGCAGCACTTCGGTCACGTGCCCGGCGGGATGTTCCTCGCTCTCGTCGTGCATGACGGCTTCGTGTAAGTTGGGGTCGAACTCCTTGCCCTCGGCCTCGATGCGCGTCACGCCTTCGGCCTCGAGGAGGTTCTGAAACTTGCGGTAGATGAGGGCGACGCCCTCCGCCCACCGGGCGGCGTCGCCTTCGGCAGGCTGGTCTTTCATCGCCCGATCAAAATCGTCGAGCACGTCGAGGTAACGCGCAATGACCCGGCCCGCCGCGTTCTGGTTGGCGTCGGCCAGCTCCTTTTCGATGCGCCGCTTGTAGTTGGCGAAGGCTGCGCGCTCGCGCTGCCAGCCGTCCAGGTTCTCGGCGGCTTTGGCCTGCGCTTCGTCGAGTTCTTTTTGCAGTTTGTCGAGCGGCGTTTCGGCGGGCTGAGCGGCGCCGCCGTCCGGGGGCGGGGCTTCAGGGGCTGGCGGTTCAGCCACGGTCCCGGGTTGAGGGAGGGTCGTTTCTTCCATTCTACTCCGTGTAAATTTCGTACATGAGATCGCTCATCAGTCCGGCGACGAAGCGGACGGTGGAAATGACGCGCCCATAGGCCATACGTTGCGGGCCGAGGACGCCCATGGCGCCGGTGGCGTAGCCAGACACGCCGTAGCGGGCCAGCACCATCGAGCAGTCTTTGAGTTCCTGCCACGAGTTCTCGCCGCCGATGACGACCTGCACGCCGCCCACCGTCGGCGAGAGGGCCTTGGCCAGGAATTCCTCGAGGTAGGTGCGCTCTTCGAGGACGCGCAGGGCCTGGCGCGCGGAGTCCGAGGTAGCAAACTCGGGTTCGGCGAGCACGTTCGTCACCCCGTCGCGGAAAACCTCACTCGCGGAAAAGGCCTCGGCTTTCTTCATCACGTCCGCGACCAGGCGGCAGACTTCCTGCTCGAGGGTGGGCAGGTGCGCGGCCTGCGCGACGATGTTCTCGCTGTCGAGGCCGAGGCAGACGGCGTTGATGCGGTTGGCCGACTCGGTGAGCACTTCCTGGGCGACCGGCTCCGCCAGGGCGAGCATTTGCTGGCGCACCTCGCCGCCCGTGAGCACCAGGACGAGGAGGACCTGCCGCCCGCGCGTCGAGATGAGCTCGATGTGCTTGAAGCGCGCCTGGGTCTGGTGGGGGGCGGTGACCAGGCTCGCGCCGCGCGCGTGCTGGGCCAGCACCGAGGCGGCCAGGCGCATCCACTGGTCAATATCCTGCCGGGCCTGATAGAACTGGTGGCTGATGGTGCGCTGTTCGGCCAGCGGCAGCTCGGTTTCGCCGATGAGCGTCTGGACGAAATAGCGGTAACCAGCCTCGGTCGGCTCGCGCCCGGCGGAGGTATGCGGCTGGCGCAGGTAGCCCTTCTCGGTCAGTTCGCTCATCTCGTTGCGAACGGTCGCGGAGCTCACGCCCAACTGATACTTTTCCACCAGGGTCTTGGAGCTGACCGCATCGGCGCTTTCAATATATTCCCGGACAATCAGGCCAAGAATTGTCTGCTGTCGTTCGGTAAGGGGGTCCATTTCCTGGCAATTTATTAGCACTCTCAAGCCGAGAGTGCTAACACTCTGAGACAGATTATAATGCCTACGGGAGAGGGTGTCAATAAGTCAAACTTGACTTCTCGCTCTGGCGCGGCTAACATTCGGCCTGGTCGAATGAGGCAGAGGAACTGAAATATGGCGACGATGCATCATTTTAGCGACGCGAGTTTCAAGCAGGAAGTGCTGGAAAGCCCCCAACCGGTGCTGGTGGATTTCACCGCCGAGTGGTGCGGGCCGTGCCACATGCTCGCGCCAGTGGTGGAGAAGTTGAACGAGGAATGGGACGGCGCAGTCAAGGTGGGCAAGCTGGACATTGACGAGAACATCGAGACGACGATGCAGTACCAGGTGATGGGCGTCCCGACGCTGATCCTGTTTAAGGGCGGCCAGCCGGTCGAGCGGCTGATGGGGTTCATGCCCCGGGAGCGTATTCTCACCAAGCTCCAGCGGCACTTAAGTTAAGCCCCTCGTCACGCTACAAGCGTGGCCTGCCAACCTCTCAAAAAGCGCCCGCCAGGTTCGGCGGGCGCGCCTGTTTTAAAGCACGCGCGACGCACTCGCTTCGCCGCTGCGCGAGTGCGTCGCACGTGAACGCCTTACCGTCTCTTACTTCTGCTCGCCCTCCCTGGACTGGGCCGGGGGGTGGACAGGCAGCTGGAGACGAAACGTGCTGCCAGGAAGTTTCTCCTCGTCGCAGCCGGGGCTTTCCACCCAGATTTTGCCGCCGTGCGCGCGGGCGACGCCTTTGGCGATGGCTAACCCCAGCCCCGGGCCGCCGCCCTTGAACGCCGTCTTGCTGGACGAGTGCAGGGCCACCGACCCGACCTGGTAGAACTTCTCGAAGATCAGCTCCTGGTGCTCGGCGGCGATGCCGATCCCCGTGTCCTGCACGCTGATCTCCACGCCGGGCGTCTCCCGCTCCAGCGTCACCGGTTGGGTGCGGACGACAATCGCGCCGCCGTCGGGCGTGTACTTGATGGCGTTGACGATGACGTGATACAGCGCCTTCTGGATCAGCGTCGGGTCGGCGTTGATGGGCGGGACGTCCGGGCCGTGCTCGATGGTGATCGTCAATTGGCGATGCGCGGCGTCGGCCTGCAGGCGGTGGACGATGTCGTTCACCACGCTGCGCAGGGGCACCGGCACGGGGGCGATGCGCAGTTTGTCGCTGTCCACGCGGGTCACGTCCAGCATGGTATTGACGATTTCGTGCAGGCGGTCGGTGCCCCGGCCGAGGCCGTCGAGCACCTCCAGCAGGAGGGCGTTGGCCTTGACCGCCGCATCCATCTTCATCACGTTGATGTAGCCTTTCATCACCGTGAGCGGGGTGCGCAGTTCGTGCGCGGCGACTTCGATGAATTCCAGCTTGTTCCGGTCGAGCTGGGCCAGGATTTTGTTGGTGCGCTGCAGGTCCTTGATCGCCATCTGGTCGTTCTGGCGCATGCGGGCCAGCGTGCTGCGCATGATGCTGAGAGTCATGCGCGGGCTGCGGCTCAACAGCGACTCGAAGTTGGGCTTGGTCATTTCCAGCACGGTGCACTCGGTCAGCGTGCGCACCGAGGCCGAGCGCGGGGCGTTCTGGATGAGCGCCATCTCACCGATAAAATCGCCCCAGCCCAGCTTGCGCAGCTCGCGCTCGCCCTCGGTATCGCTGATCTTCTTGGTCACCGCCACTTCGCCCTGGGCGATGATGTAGAAGATGTCCTCGTACGCGCCCTCGTGGCACAAATAGACGTCGGGCGCGTAGGTGTTGACGGTGGTCAGCTTCGCCACCTCTTCTAACTCGTCCTGGGCCAGGCCCGGAAACGCCTGATCCATCAGGGTGATTTTGTCAATCGTGGAAATCGTCGCTGTAGTCACGCGGAAGATCGCCTTTCACGCCTAGAGTATAACCACAACTGCGATTCGGGGCAATGGCCGGGGGTTGTGTGCACGTAAACGTCGTCAGGCAACCCCGTTCTGCCGCAGTTGCACTGCGGCAAGCCGCTGTCAGCAGTGCAACGGCTGACAAACTTTGCGTGCACAGCGGGGGTTCGTGCGCCGTTTTACGGGCTGTTTTCCACAACCGGCAGCCAGACCTCGAACTCCGTCCCGAAATTCTCCTCGCTCTTCACGCCCATCCGCCCGCCGTGCCGCTCGACGATCTCTTTGCAAATCGCCAGCCCCAGCCCGGTGCCCGGCTCGCCTGACTCGCGCCCGGTCTGCCCGCGATAGAAACGCTCGAACAGGTGCGGCAGGTCGGCGCGAGGAATGGCCGGGCCGGTGTTGTGAACCCGCACGGACACGCCCGCTTGCCCGCCGGCTTCGGCTGGACCGGTGGTCGCGGTGATCTGGCCGCCGGCGGGGGTATAGGCGACGGCGTTGCCCACCAGATTGGTGAACACCTGCATCATTTGGGCGTAATCGAGCGGAATGGCGGGCGCATCCGGGTCAGGCTGATGCAACAGCGTCAGGTGCCTGGCCTCGGCGCGCGCGGCGTGGGCGTCGAGCACCTCGGCCAGCAGGCCGTCCAGCACGCGCGGCTCCTGCAGCATCACGCCCGGCTGAGTGATCCGCGAGAGGGTGAGCACCTCTTCGATCAGCCGGGTGAGGCGCTGGGTTTCGCGCTTGAGCGTCGGCAGGTAGGCGTCCAGGCTTTCGGCGCCGCGCTTGCCCAACATGCCAAGATACAGGCCGATATTGGTGAGCGGCGTGCGCAGTTCGTGCGAGACGGTGGCGACGAACTGGTCCTTGAGCCGGTCGAGTTCCTTGAGGCGCTCGTTGGCCTCCGCCAGTGCACGGGTGCGTTCCGCGACGCGCTGTTCGAGCGTCTCCATCACGCTCGCGCGCCGGAGAGCGTTGGCGGCGATGTCGGCCACCGCGGCCAGCAACCGGACTTCACTCTCGGTAAAGGGCGTTTGGCGGGCGACCCAGAGCAGGCCGAGGATTTGCTCCTGGGCGATCAGCGGCAGACCCGCCGCCGCGCAGCGCTCTCCAACCAGATCCGATCGGTACAGATGCGGGTCGCCACGGACGTCGTCGCTCAAGTAGGGCTGGCGGGTAGTGATCACCTGCGCGCTCAACCCGGCGCCTGGCGGAATGAGACCGCCCGTGGCCGGCGCCCACAGGCCGCGTCCGAGTTCCGTTAGCAAATGCCCGCTGGCCGGGTCAAGCATTTCCAGCGCCGCGCCGTCGGCGTGCAACAAGTCAAGCAGTTGATCGAGGATGACCGGCAGCATCTCGGCGCGGCCGGGCGCCGTCCGCAGGGCGGCGCTCACCGTCGCCACCGCCTCCAGCTCGCGCTCGCGTTGTTTGCGGGCGGTGATGTCAATCTTCACGCCTTGCAGGAACAGCGGTTGCCCGGCCTCATCCTTCACGATTACGGCTTCGTCGTAGAACCACACGACATGGCTGTCACGGGCTAAAGTGCGATATTCCGAGACAAAAGGCTCGTGGCCGGCATAAAAGCGGGCGGCCTCAGCCAGCACACGCTCGCGGTCGTCGGGGTGAAGTTGTCTGCGCCACAGGTTAGAGTCGGCCAGATACTCGGCTTGCGTGAAGCCCAGGATCGTCTCAATTTGTGGGCTGACGTAGAGCCGGGTCTTGACCTGGTCGAGCGCCGCCATGTACGTGATGGCGGGAATGTGTTCGACCAGCGTGCGATATTTCGTTTCCGCCTCCCGCAATGCCTGCTCGGCCTGCTGGCGTTCAGCCAACTCCTGCTGCGCCAGGGTGTACAAGCGGGCGTTGTCCAGGGCAATGGAGGCGAGCTGGGCGAAGCGGTTCAGCACCTCGACCTCGTCGTTCCCGAACGTCCAGGCCGGGTCAAACGAAGCCAGACCAATCACCCCCGCGACCTGTGGGCCGGACGTGAGCGGCACGCCCACGACGGCGTGAAAATCCAACTGTTTAAACGGCGCCGCGCGGCCCGACCAGGCCTGATAATCATTGACGACCAGAGGTTGGCCCGTTTGCCAGATTGTCCCAGCCAGGCCTTCGCCCGGTTTCAGCCGGTAGCCGACGAATTGCGTGAATATCCCCCTCCCCACCTTAAGCTCGATCTCGGTTTCGCCCGGCTCGGCCAGGTAAAGGTAGCCGTGTGGGATGTTTATCAGCTGCGCCGCCTGCGCGACGATGGCGTTGAGCACATCGGTCAACTCCAGCCGGTTCATCAGCCCGAGCGTCGTTTCGTACAGGGCCGCCAGGATACGGTTGCGCCGCTGGAGCTCAGTGTAGAGCCGCGTCCGCCCAATGGCCACGCCGATGTGCTCGCCGAGCGCCACCATGAGCCGCAGGTCGGCTTCCGAAAGCGTCATCCCTTGTGTGCTTTCCACGTTCAATGTGCCGACCACCTGCCCTTGATCGAAAAGGGGGACACAGACTTCGGAGACGATCCCTGGCATAGCCGCCAGGAATTCGGGGTCGGCGCGCACGTCTTCGAGCAGCAAGGGCTTGCCGGTTCGCACCACGCGACCGTTGATCCCCTGGGTCACGGGAATCTTGGCAATCACCTCCTCATACCCGACTTGATGCTGGAGCGCTAATACCTCTCCCTGAATCAGGTAAAGGCTGACCTGGGTATAGCCGAAGGTCTGAGCGATGGCTTCGACGACGGTGCGAAACAGGAGCGGCAGATCCAGTTCGCGCGCCAGCGCCGTGCGTACCTTGTCCAGCAACACCAGCTCCTGGGCCTGCCGCTCGGCGGCGGCGAAGAGCGCCCGGTATTTCTGCTCGCTGTCCCGCAGCGCTTCCTCCGCCTGTTTGCGTTCGGTGATGTCGCGGACAAAGGCGCTGAAGGTCAACCCATCGGCTGCTGGCAGGGGGGTGACTGTGAGTTCGACTGGAAAAGCGTGGCCGGCGCGATGGCGGGCCGCGATTTCAATGCGCCTGTTCAACAGCGGCCCCTCGCCCGTGGCCAGGAAACGCCGCAGACCGCGCTCATGGGCGGCCTGCTCCGCCTCAGGGATGATCAATCCGGCTAATTTTTGCCCCAGGGCCTCCGCGCGCGGCCATCCGAAGATAATCTCGGCTTGCGAGTTCCACTCGATAACCACGCCGTGCGTGTCAATGGCGATAAAGGCGTCGAGCGTGGTTTCCAGGATCAGCCGGAGGCGCGCCTCGCTTTGGCGCAGCGCCTCTTCCGCGCGTTGTTCTTCGGTCATATCCCGCGCGATGCCCAAGATACCCACCGCGCGACTATTTTTGATTTGGGGCGACAGGTTGAGCTCAACGACGAGCGCCTCGCCCGCGCGCGTATGCACTCGCAGCCGAATCGCGCGGGGTGCTTCGCCGAGCAAGACGCGCTTGAACAAGTCGAGCGCGCGGGGGCGGTCGGCCTCGGCGATCAACCCCTCGAAGGAGCGCCCCAGCCATTCGGCGCGGGACCAACCAGTGAACGTTTCAAACGACGGATTAAGTGAGGTGAATACGCCGTCTGTCGCGAGGGCAAAGATGACGTCGCGCGCGGTGTCAATCAACATGCGATAGCGTTCTTCGCTGGCGCGCAGCGTCTCCTGGCTTTCTAACAGCAGCGTAGTGATGGTGCGGATCATGTTCCCACTCAGGAAAAGCGCCGCCACCTCCATGCTGACCAGGGTCAACACCCGTCCGTCCAGCCGTCCGGCCAGCAGTTCCGGCCCCGCCAGCGCCAGGGCAGCGGTCGCCGCGTTGAAGCCTTCCAGGTAACGCCCGGCTTTCCCCCGCAACGACATCGCGCTGGCAATCGCGCCGATCAGAAACAACAGCCAAAACGGCGAACGGTACCCGCCCGTGATCACGACGATCCACGCGCTGGCCGCTGAGTTGATGACGGCGGAGGCGTACACGTACATCGGCTTCGCCCCTCGCAGCCGGGCCTGACGGCCTATCCAGACGATGGTGACAATTAATCCGCCGGCGATCGCCAATACCCCGGGCCAGTTTGGGCCAGCCCAGCCGCCCAGCAGACCCAGGCCCAAGATGGCTGTCACGGCGATTTGCAGATACGGCCGCAGGATGAGCCGAAGTTCAGGGGTTTGGAGGAGGCCGATTTGAGCCATGGCTGGCTCCTTTCACGCCACTACAGGGGATAGCGAAACGGGGCAGGCCTGCCAGAGGCGCCTGCCCCGCCCTCGTCCGCCGACAGCTGACAGGTGTGCGCACACCTGTCCGGTGTCGCTAACCGCCAACCGTTTCCGCTTCCAGCGCCAGGGGCAAGGTGAAGTGGAAGGTGCTGCCGCGCCGGAATTCGCTCTCGAACCAGATTTTGCCGCCTTGCAGCTCCACCAGGTTCTTGACGATGTTCAACCCCAGGCCGGTGCCGGCAGCCATCTCGCGCGCCAGGCGGTCGTCGGCCCGGAAGAATTTTTGGAAAAGTTTTTGTTGGTCTTCCGGCGCGATGCCGATGCCGTTGTCTTTTAGCGAGACGTGCAGCACCTGGCGGGCGCCCTGCGGGTCCCAGCGATTGTCAGCCCGCGCGGCGCGCAGCACGATCTCGCCGCCCTCGGGGGTGTACTTGTAGGCGTTGGAGATCAAATTGGTGAGCGCCTGCACGGCGCGGGTGTAATCGGCCAGGACCGGGGGCAGGTCCGGCTCGATTTCCTGGATCAGCGTTTGTTTCTTGGCGTCAATCAGCGCCTGGGTGGTGCGCACGACATCTTCGACGACGGTCTGGAAGGGAATGGCCTTCGGCTCCAGGCGCAGGCGGCCCGACTCGATGCGCGCGATGTCGGCCAGGTCCGAGACGAGCGTCGCCATCCGGTCCACGTTTCCGCGGATGGTGCCGAGGAACTGCTTCTGTGTGTCGTTGATCGAGCCGACGGCGCTGTTGGCCAGCAGGTCGGTGTAGCCGCGGATGGACGTCATGGGCGTCTTCAGCTCGTGCGCCACGAATGACACGAATTCGCTCTTGGCCAGGTCGGCCGCCTGGACTTCCGCATACAGCCGCGCGTTGGTGATCGCCACCGAGGCGTGATCCACCAGCCGGGTCGCAAAGGCGACCTGCTCCTCGGCAAAAGCCTCCGGGTCCGGGCTTTCCAGGTTGACCAGCCCCACCACCTTCTGCCCGCTCTTGATCGGGATAATCAGTTGAGCGCGCGTGGTCGGGAGATGCTGCGCCTCCAGGTCGCTGCTGCCTTCACCCGCTCGCACGAGGCTGGTCTCGCCGCTCGTCGCCACGCGGCCCAACCGGCCCTGGTCCAGCGGCACCACCGTCGCGGGCGGCGTCTGACCGTTGCCGCCCTGCGCGGCGATGATGTGGAGGCCGCCCTCGCCGATCACGCCCACCGAGCCGGCCGCCGCGCCGGTGTGGCGGATGGCCCAGTCGAGCGTGAGGCCCATCACGCGCTCCACGTCCAGTTCAGTATTGAGCGCGCGGTCAATACGCTGCATCGCCGACAACTCTTCCACGCGCGCGGCCAGCGCCTTATCCGTCATGGTGAAGAGGCGGGCGTTCTGGATGGCGACGGCGGCCTGGCCGGAAAAGGCGGTGAGCAGGTTCTGGTCGGCCTCGTCGAAGGGGGTGCGGTCGCGCTTGTTGATGACTTCCACCGCGCCGATGGGTTTGGACTGGAAGCGGAGGGGCACGACCATGAGCGCGCGGGTGATGAAGCCGGAGGCTTCGTCCGTACCCTTGAACCAGCGCGGGTCGTTCTGCACGTCGTTGACGATGAGCGGCTGGCCGGCCTCAATCGCCTCGCCGACGAACCCGCGGCCGGGCGCGATGCGCATCCCGACCAGGTCCTGGCCGACCGGGCCGACCGCGACGCGAAAGACGTATTCGCCCGTCTCGTCGTCGGTGAGGAACAGGCTGCCCGCCTCGCAATCCAGGATGTCCACCGAGCTGCGGATGATGCGGTGCAGCAGGGGGTCGAGCTCCAGCGTAGAGGACATGCTCGTGCTGACCTCGTTCAGAGTGGCCAGCTGGCGGGCGCGCTGTTCGGTCTGACGATAGAGGCGGGCTTTGACGATGGCCGAGGCCGCCTGATCGGCGATGGCCACGAAGACTTTGAGCTGGTCTTCGGAGAAGACCACGCCGCTGTCGAAGCTGGCGACGCTCAGCAGGCCGATGGTTTCGCGCCCGGCGACGAGCGGCACGCCCATCCAGGCTTTGAAATTCTTGGGGCGCGGGGCGACGTTCCGGCGGCGGCATTCGGCGTGGTAGTCGTCAGTGCGGATGGGCTGGCTGGCGCGGACCACTTCGGCGGCCAGGCCGCGCCTGGCGGACCAGGGTTTGCCTTCCTCTTCGGTCACACGCTCGTCGTTTTCCAGGTAAAAGGCGTAACTGAAAGTTTCGGCGTTGAGGTCTTTGAGGATGATGTAAAAGTTGCGCGTGTCCAGAATTTTGCTGGCCTGGGCGTAGATCAGCTCCAGCAGATCGTCGTAGGAGGTGGTGAAGTTCACCGCTTGCGACATCTGGCTGAGGACGTTGAGTTCGTTGACGCGCCGCTCGAGGTCGTCAATGACCGTGGCGCGCTCAATCGCCAGCGCCGCCTGATCGGCCAGGGCCTCGACGAATTGCAGGTCGTCGCGGGTGAACGGCTCACCCGACAGTCTCGGGCCGAGGGCCAGCCAGCCGGACAGCCCGGCCTTGCCCGGCAGGGGCGCGTACACCGCCGAACCCATCACCGCCAGCCGGGCGCGGTCGCGGGTCAGGCTGTCGGGGAGCGGAATATCTGGTGTGAGAAGCAGCGGGACGCGGTCGCGCCGGAGGGTCGTCGCCAACCCGCCGTCGGCGGCGAACCGGACCTCGGTCGGCGGGCGCTGATCGCCGGGCGTGTAGGCGGCGAAATCGTCGTTGAGGCGGTCGTGCAGGAAAAGATAGAAGTGCGACGGTTTGAGCGCGCCGGCGATTTGCTCGTCCAGGGCCAGCGCGATTTCACTCAGGCCGGCGGCGCGGCTGAGCGCGCGCCCGAACTGCTCGAGCCGCCGGGCGTAGGAGCGCGAGCCGCGGAAGAAGAGGTTGTCCATCACCCGCTGCAGACGCTCGCGCACGGGGTTGAAGGCCACGACGAGCAGGAAGACGATCAGCCCTAAGGCCACCGGGTTATCAGCCTCAATCGCCGCGCCAGCGATGAGGCTGAGGCCGCCGAGGATGAGCGCGTAGGCCGCCATGGTCAACCCGGCGAGCGTGAAGTACACCAGCGCCTGCGCCAGCCGCCGGTCGGCGTCAATCAGGCGATAGCGCAGGATGGCGTAAGCCACCGCGCCAGGCAGCAGAATAGTCGGCAGGATATACAGGGAGTTGAACGGCGCGGGGGGACGGCCCAACAGCGGGTTGACGAACAATTGGAGGGTGTTGAAGAGGATCAGCGAGGCTGCCACGAGCGTCCCGATCAGGATGATCCGGCTCTGCTCGCGGATGATAGGCGAGGGGTTGAAGAACCAGCGATAGGCCATGCTGCCCAGGAAGATCAAAACGCCGGCGCCCATGAAGTAATTCTGGTAGGCCCACGCTGCGAGATAAGCCCACGGGTCGGCGCTGCGGTAAGTGGAAAAGGTGTAGGTGACGAGCGCGGCCAGCGGCAGATAACAAACTGCGACGCGCAGCAGCGGCCGTTTTTCGAGCAGGCCCAGTTCCTGGGGAAAGACCAGCCCCAGGCTCACCGCCGCTGCGCCGACCGCAGGAAAGGCGACAGTCCAGAGGGGCGCGAGGACGTGCGTGGTATAAAAGTCGAACACCCCCACCAGGGCCAGCGCGACCGCCGCGCAGAAGATGGCGAAGGCCCGGCCAGCCGGTTCGCGGCCGCGCAGGTTGAACACCCACACGCCGATGCCAAAGTAGACCAGCCCGATGAGGTAAGGGATGATAAAAAAGGAGAGCAGATCGCGGAAGAGGAAGGGCCGCAGGGTGAGGGCTGCCGCCGCCTGGCCGCCGCCGCGGCGCTCCACGGCGACGTCGAGCAGCCCGCCAGGCGGATAACGCCGCAGTTCGGCGTTGAGTTGAGCGTCGCCGCTGACCGGGACGTCGTTGATGGCGATCAGGCGGTCAAACGGTCGCAGGCCCTCGCCGAAGGCCGGAAACTGATCGGCGCCCTCCGACCGGATGTCGTTGAAGACCAGCGTCGGCTCTAAGAAAGCCCCGAGGAAGGGGCGCTGGGACCAACTGATGGCGAGGGGCGCCGCCGCTGCATAAACCACCGCGGTCAGGCCCAAGATCAGCAATACGACCAGGTGCAGAATCCGATCCGTCAGGGCGCGCGCGTCGCCCGCCGTGGGGGTTTGCCTGTCGAGCATATTGTGTATTCTATGCGCTTCGTCGGCGTCGGGCAAGTTAGATTGCGGTATAATTCGCGGTGTGAGCATAAGAATTGTGTCTTATGCCCCTTTCATCCCAGCCACCACTCCTGCTAAGATATCCCCATGGTAGACGTCCACGCACAGCGTAAAATCCGGGTTCTGGTTGCCAAGCCCGGTCTCGACGGACACGACCGGGGCGCTAAAGTGATTGCGCGCGCGTTGCGCGACGCCGGCCTGGAAGTGATCTACACCGGCCTGCGGCAAACGCCGGAAATGGTGGCCGAGGCCGCGCTGCAGGAAGATGTGGACGTGGTCGGCCTCTCGATTCTTTCCGGGGCGCACATGGCCCTGGTGCCTCGCATCCTGGAACTGCTCCGGGCCAACGGCCAGGGCGACGTGGCCGTGTTCGTCGGGGGCATCATCCCGGACGAGGATTTGCCGCTCCTTAAAGCGATGGGCGTGACAGGGGTTTTTGGACCGGGGACCAGCACGGAGGCGATTGTTAAAGCGGTGCGGGAGGCGGTGAAGCAGTAAAACATAAGACGTAAAACGTAATTCACGTTTTACGCTTTACGTCAGGCGCTATGTTCGATCCTGCACCTATCCTCTCCGGCAACCGCCGGGCGCTGGCCCGCCTGCTCACGCACATTGAGAATGCGACGCCCGAAGCGCCGCAGGCGCTGGCGGCGCTTTTTCCACACACGGGCCGGGCGCACATCGTCGGTCTCACCGGCGCGCCCGGCACCGGCAAGAGCAGCCTGGTCAACGAACTGGCGAAAGTCCTGCGCCGCGCGGGGCGCACGGTGGCGGTGGTCGCCGTTGATCCCAGCAGCCCGTTCACCGGCGGCGCGATTCTCGGCGACCGCATCCGGATGCGCGACCTGGCCGGCGACCCCGGCGTGTTCATTCGCTCGATGGCCAGCCGCGGCTCGCTCGGCGGGCTGGCGCGCGCGACCGGCGACGCGGCGCGGGTCCTGGATGCCGCCGGGTTTGAGGTGATCCTGATCGAGACGGTGGGCGCGGGGCAGACTGAGGTCGAGATCGCGCGCACCACGCACACGACCGTCGTCGTCGAAGCGCCCGGCCTCGGCGATGACGTGCAGGCCATCAAGGCCGGCCTGCTGGAAATCGCCGACGTGTTTGCGCTGAATAAGTCTGACCAGCCCGGCGCGGAGAAGGCGCTGCGCGTGCTGCGGACGGCGCTGGAACTGGCGCAGCCGGCCTCCCGCCGCTGGTTGAGCGAGTCGCGGCTGGCGCATCACGCGGAAACAGGCGAGCGGCCGGAGGGGCCTCCCGCCTCTCCCGGCGAGGGGAGCCGGGCTGGCGCAGAGTGGACGCCGCCCATCGTCCAGACGGTGGCCGTCCAGGGAAAAGGCGTGGAAGAACTGGCCGCGGCGATAGACCGGCATCGCGGCTATCTGCAGGCCTCGGGTGAGCTGGCGCGGCGCGAACGGGAACGGCTGGCGCACGAACTGGAGACTCGTCTGCGCGAGGCCCTGCTGGCCGGACTCGTGGCCCGCCTGGGCAATGGGCAGATTGCCGCCGCCGTAGAGAAAATTCTGGCGCGCGAGATTGACCCGGCGAGCGCCGCGCAGGAATTGGCGGAACGAGCAGGGAGTTAGAGTGGAGAGTTAGAGTTAGAGGCTGTTCTAACTCTAACTTCTGGAGGAGGAATGGTCCATGATTCTTGGTCAGCGTATCCGCTTGCGCCCGGTCGAGAAAGACGACCTGCCCCGCTTCGTCAAATGGCTGGTCGACCCCGAACTGCGCTCGTATCTCTCCGCTTATATGCCCATTGGGCAGGTGCAGGAGGAGCGCTGGTTCGACCGCAATTTGAACGCCGGCGACCTGCAGACCTGGTCTATTGACGCGCAGCCGGTGGACATGGCGGCGGGCCCCTGGGTACACATTGGTTCGTGCGGCTTTCATTCGATTGATTGGCGCAACCGCTCCGGCGAGGTCGGCATCCTGATTGGCGCGCGCGATTACTGGGGCAAAGGCTACGGTACGGATACGATGCAGACCCTCGTCGCCTGGGGCTTTTACACCCTGAATCTCAACCGGGTGCACCTGCTTGTGTTTGAGGATAACCCCCGAGCCATCCGCTGTTGTGAGAAGGTGGGCTTTCAAATCGAAGGCCGCTTGCGGGAGGCGAATTATTACAGCGGCGCTTATCGCGATGCGCTGATTATGGCCGTGCTCCGGGAAGACTGGGAGCGGGCTGCCGCCGCGCAATAGCGTGGCGAGGGGCAATGCCTCATCATCGTGACGCCAGCACGTACGGCGACATCAAGCTTTTCAGCGGCACGGCCAGCCCCGAACTGGCCGCCGAGATCGCCGAGTATTTGCAGCTGCCCCTCAGCGGGCGCGACATCATCAAGTTCCCCAACCAGAACATCTTCGTCCGCCTGCACAGCAGCGCGCGCGGGCAGGACGTCTACGTGATCCAGACGACCTCCGCGCCAGTCAGCGACAACATCCTGGAGCTGCTGATCACGATCCAGACGCTCAAGCTGGACTCGGCGGCGCGCATCACGGCCGTCGTCCCTTACCTGGCTTACGCCCGCTCGGACAAGAAAGACCAGCCGCGCGTCCCCATCACCGCGCGCCTCATCGCCGACATGATCGAAGTGGCCGGGGCCGACCGCTATATCGTGATGGACCTGCACGCCGGGCAGATCCAGGGCTTCTTCTCCATCCCCGGCGATGTGCTCACCGCCTTCCACGTCCTCGGCGACTACTTCCTGGAGAAACGCGCCCTGCTCAAGGATCCGGTCATCGTCACCGCCGACCTGGGTTTCGCCAAGAAGGGCCGCAACTTCGCCGCCAAGCTGGGCGCGAACATGGCCTTCATCGAAAAGCGGCGCGCCGGCAACGACGCCAACGCCGAGGCCCTGACCGTCATCGGCGACGTGCACGATAAGGACGTGATCATCGTAGACGACGAGGTGGACACCGCCGGCTCGGTCGCGCAGGCGGTGCAGATCGTCAAAGAGCACGGCGCGCGGGACGTGTACCTGTCTTTTGTCCATCCGGTCTTCTCTCATCCGGCGGTCGAGCGGCTCAAGCAGCTGCCGCTCAAAGAAATCATCACCACCAACACCATCCCCCTCCCGCCTGAAAAGCGGCTGCCCAACCTGACGGTGCGCTCCGTCGCCCCCCTGCTGGGCGAAGTCATCAAGCGCGCCCACGAAGGCCGCAGCGTGGGCGAGATGTTCAACGAGTAGAGGCGTTCCGCTGGAACGTCTCTACATTATTCCTCCCGCCCTGTGTTATAGTAAAGGCGCCAGGAGTTCTCCGCCTATGCGCTTTTTCAACACCGCCGGACCGGTGAACCCGGCTGACCATTATCACATCCCACCCCTGGAACGCATCCAGCTGGACGAAGTTCTCCTGCTCATCCAGCAAAAGAAGTATTTCGTCCTCCACGCCCCGCGCCAGACGGGGAAGACGACCTGCTTGCTGGCTTTGCAGGACTACCTGAATCAGTCCGCCCAATATCGCGCGCTGTACGTCAACGTCGAGGGCGCGCAGGCGGCACGCGAAAAGGTGACCGAGGCGATGCGCGCCATTCTGCGTGAACTGAGCATCCAGGCGCGCAGCGTATTCCAGGAGAAGGACTCCCCCCTGGCGACAGAATGGGAAACCGCGCTGGAACAAGGCGGCCCATTTTCAGCCTTGAGCGACCTCCTCACGCGCTGGGCGGAACACAGCCCGCTGCCGTGCATCCTCATGATAGACGAGTTAGACGCCCTGATTGGTGATACGCTCGTCGCGGTCCTGCGTCAGTTACGCGGCGGTTATGCGCGCCGCCCACGGCAGTTTCCACAAAGCATCATCCTCTGCGGGGTGCGCGACGTGCGGGATTACCGCATCCACGCGGCGAGCGAAAAGGCCATCATTACAGGCGGCAGCGCCTTCAATATCAAGGCCGAGTCGCTCCGCCTAGGCAACTTTACCGAAGCCGACATCGCCGCGCTCTACCAACAGCACACCGACGCAACGGGCCAACGCTTCGAGCCAGACGTCCTGCCACTAGTGTGGGACCTCACGCGCGGCCAGCCCTGGCTGGTCAACGCGCTGGCTTACGAAGTCACCTTCAAGCTGCCTGCCGGGCGCGACCGCGCCCGCCCGATCACCGTCGAGAGGATCTACGAGGCCAAAGAGAACCTCATCCTGCGCCGTGAGACGCATCTTGACCAATTGGCCGACAAATTGCAAGAGGAACGGGTGAGGCGTGTGATCGAGCCGCTCCTGGCGGGCGAAGCGCCGGAGGCGGCCGTGCCCGTGGACGACATCGAGTACGTCCGCGATCTGGGGTTGATCGGCCTGGAGCGCCCGGTGCGGATCGCCAACCGCATTTATCAGGAAGTGATCCCGCGCGAACTGACCTACAGCCGCGAACAGTTCCTGACGCAGGAAACGGCCTGGTACGTGCGCGCCGACGGGACACTCGACCTGCCCAAACTGCTGACGGCCTTTCAGCAGTTCTTCCGCGAGAACTCGGAAGCCTGGCTGGAGCAGTTTCAATACCGTGAGGCCGGGCCGCAACTGCTGATGCAGGCGTTTCTACAACGTCTCGTCAATAGCGGAGGGCGCATCGAGCGGGAATATGCGCTCGGACGGCGGCGGACGGATTTACTTGTCATTTGGCCGTATGCGGGCGGCGTGCAGCGGGCGGTGCTGGAGTTGAAACTGGTGCGCGGCTCGCCGGAGCAGACGATGACCGAAGGCCTGGCGCAGACGGCGGAGTATATGGATCGGTGCGGCGCGCACGAAGGGCATTTGCTCGTCTTTGACCGCCGGCCGGGGCGGAGCTGGGAAGAGAAGATTTTTCGCCGCAGCGAGGGGGTGAGGGACTACGTGATCGAAGTGTGGGGGATGTAGAGACGTTCCGGTGGAACGTCTCCGTATCCGCCGAACCAACGGTCCTGCGGCTTCAACGTTTCCGCCAATATCGCAGCAGCGTGCCGCCGTCGTCCGTGAACACGCCCGGTATGTCAACCGGCAGCAGCGCGCCGAGGCCGAGGACGAAGAAGTTCCAGACCGCGAGCGAAGCCGCCAGCCACGCCAGCAGGCCGCCTTGCGGCCACAGCCAGAAGGCGAGGGGCGCCAGTAACGCGCCAATGAGCACGTTGACCCAGAACCCGCCGAGCGCGCGCTGGATGTGGACGCGCGCGGGCAGTTCCGGCTCGTCGGGCGGGTATTGCGAAGCCGCGAAAATGAAGAAAAAGTGCATCCCGGCCATCGGGTAGCCCGTCCACTGCGCGGCGCGCGCGTGCCCCCACTGGTGCAGCCATTCGGAGACGAACATCAAGAAGGATGAAGAGGCCCCGGCGAGCGCCGCCAGGTCCCAGGGGAGAGCCAGCAGCCACGCGGCCAGCCAGCCGGTCAACGGGATCAGGGCGAGGAGAGA
>DAOTXG010000052.1:0-3447 GCA_034435515.1 Anaerolineales bacterium | reverse complement strand
TGATCGCGGAGGGCGACGAGGTGGTAACAGAGGCGAGGGTGACCGACGGCGTAGTAACCGCGCGGGCGATTACGTTCTCCACCGTGCGCGAGGGCCGGATTGCGCGCCAGACGGAGTATTGGCCTGACCCCTTCGTAGCGGCGGCGTGGCGGGCGCAGTGGGTTGAGCGGATATGATCACCCCCTCATTCCATGCCCGCCTTCCGAGATTCCGAGAGAAGGGAAGAAACCACTCCGGACGCATCGGTGACGGACATACCCTCGGAGGCCGCCCATTCCTGACAGAGCCTCCCACGGACCCTCTGGAGCGAGACGGTGTCGTATTCGTTGAGGGGCTTGTGCCAGCCGCGCGCGGTCAGGTCCCGCACCACTTCACACATCACCTGAAACGAGCCCTGTTTCAGGCGCTCGGCTAATTCGAGATGCCGCCGGCGGTGGTCTTTGTTCAGGGGGAGCGGACGGCTTTTCAACACACTGCGATATCGGGCCAGGTCGTTCTTTAGAGTCAGCGGGCGGAGGCGCAGGGCCTCGGGAGACTCCACCGATACCCAGACGGTGCTCTTCTCGATCGCAATCTCGTAGTACAGTCCGGCCTCTTTCCCGGAAAAGCGTTTTTCATCGAGCTTCATGATGTGGCCCACCCCGTGAGCGGGGTGAACGACGACATCGCCGACCTGGAATGGCATACGGTGCTCCTTATGCGGTTGGTGTTCAGCGGCTCGATGTCCGGAGCAGCCTCCGCGCTATCGCGCTGAGAACTTGCGGAAGCCGCCCCGGACGCGGGCAGGGTCTATCCGGTTTAATAGCGGCGGTTGCCGCCGCGGCGAGCATGGCCTTTGTGGGCGCCGCCACCGGGATTGCCAAACGCTCCGCCCCGATTGCCAAACCCGCCGCTGCTGCGTTCTTCGCGCGGTTTGGCCAGGTTCACCGTCAGCTCGCGTTCGCCCAATTTGAAGGCGGCGAACATGCTGATGGCCTTCTGCGCTTCGGCCTGGGTGCCCATTTCCACAAACGCGAAGCCCTTGGACCGGCCCGTGTCGCGGTCCTTGATCAACGCCACCGACGCGACCGCGCCCGCTTGAGCGAACAGAGTGCGCAGATCGTCCTCGGTGGTGGTGTAATCCAGGTTCCCAACGTAGAGTTTTGCTTCCATTTTGTCTCTCCTCAGAGACCGGCCCATTGAGCCGGATAAAGAAAACGCCGTCAGACCATAAGAGGGTCTGGCGGCGACGTACACACCCAAATCCTATTACACTGGACTCATTATACCACAGATTTTGCCGAGCGTTCTTTATCTGTGTTGTTCAAGCCATTCCAGAATGGCGCGAACACTGCCGGTGGCCAGGGCAATGCTCGTATCCGCCGCGCCATAATACAGGTGGAGGGTGTCGCCATCGGGGGCCAGGGTGTAGCCGCACGGAAAGACGACGTTGCCCACATCCCCGCGCTGCTCGTAGCGTTCTTCCGGGCCAAAGACCCACTCGTTGCCGCGTTTCAGGCACCGCTCCGGTGCGTGCAAATCAAACAGAGCCAGTCCTAGCCGGTAAAGAGAGCCGGCCGCCGTCTGCCGCACGCCGTGGTAAATCACCAGCCAACCCTGCGGGGTTTCGATGGGCGGCGGCGACAGGCCGATTTTATTTGCATCCCACCACGCACCCCGCCGGGCTTCCAGCATCAGCTTGTGACTGCCCCAGTGCCGCAGGTCGGGCGAATAGGATATCCACATGTGCGCGCCAAGATAACTGACCGGGCGATGGATCAGCGCCCAATAGTCGCCGATCCGGTGAGGAAACAGGGCCGCATCTTTATCTTCCGGTGACATGATCATGCCATAGCGCTCGAAGTGGTGGAAATCTTCCGTGAGCGCCAGGGCCACGCCCGGGCCGCCGCGGGTGAAGGCGGTATAGACGATAGCATACTTACTTAATTCGGGGACGTAGGTAATGCGTGGGTCTTCAATGCCCCACAGTTCTTCGGGGAAATGCTCGGGGTCGGATAAGAGGGTGGGCTGGAGGTCAATCTGCCAGTCGTCCACGCCATTGGCGGAGCGGGCCACACACAAGTGGGAGTGCCCGCGCCGATCCTCGACGCGGCACAAAAGCAGGGTGGTTCCATCAGGCAGCAACGTGGCGCCGGGGTTAAGCACGCTGTTGACCGGATAGGGCCATTGGGCGGCAGTCAAGATGGGATTGAGCTTATGCCGCCGAAAGAGTTCCGGGTGCTGATTGTTCATTGAGATCGGGCCTCGGCCGATTGAAGGATATTCTCCGCCAGGCGCAGTTCGAGCAAGGCCTGGAGAAAGGCGAGCGTCGACTCCGCCCCCTGATTTTCGTTCGGGCGGTCGGGATGCAGTCCGTCGCGACAACCCCCCGTCGTCGGGTCATAGATGGGCAGATTCAGGTCGTTGCGCCCGAAGAACCACTCGAAGGCGCGGCGGGCTTCCTTGCGCCAGCGCGTATCTCCCGTGATGCGGTAGGCTTCGAGGCAGGCGGAGACCATGGCTTGCGCCTCCACCGGCTGTTGATCGAACCGGGACCGCTCACCGCCCCGCGGATAAAATCCGTTAGATCCGACGGGGACAAAATGCCGGCCTTCGGCATCCCGCTGCAAGTCGGCCAGCCAGCTGAGCGACTCCAGGCCGGCCTCCGTCATGGCGTTATTCGGCATCCATTGGCCGCACATGACCAGGGCATGCGGCAGCGCGGCGTTGCAATAGGCCAGCCCGTCTTCGTACCAGCGCCATTCGTCCGAGCGGTGGCTTTGATACAACGCCAGCAGCCGCCCGGCCAATTCCTCCCGGACCTGGCTAGCCTGGCGGTCACCGGAAAACCGCCGTAGATACTCGTGAATGCCAATGAGCGCGAAAGCCCAGGCCCGTGGGCTGGTCGTGTCGCGAATGGCGGGCAACGCCTGCTCGAAGACCCGGCCAGCCATACTCTGGAGGGCGGGCGTGTGAGACCGGCCCAACACGCCGCCCAATGCCAACAAGGCGCGGCCGTGGCTGTCGTCTGAGCCGCTCTCTTCCAGCCAATGGCGCTGGTAATCCATGAAGTTGCGAAAGCGCCCGGTCTGCGCATTGAAGGCATACCAGACGAAGGCGAGATACCGGGAAGCCAGTTCTAAGGCCTCTCCACTGCCTAATTCCTCCAGGAGCGTGCCCACCATCAGCGCACGGGCGTTATCGTCGGTGGTGTAGCCCTCGCGATAGTTGGGCACTGTGAAAATGGCGTGTTGCAATATGCCGGTCTCATCCGTCATGTGGCGTAAGTGATCGAGTTTGAGGGGGGGCAGTTCGCCCGGACGTTCGTCTAGTGCTTTGACCGTGAGGCTAGGGGGGGGGTGAAATGGCGGCGTTCGGCTCGGGCGCGTCCAAAACTCTCCATGTAGCGTCGCGCCGCCTTCGGCCAGATCATCGCCCGCCCAAACAGATAGGCTTGCTTGCGCATGG
>DAOTXG010000051.1:0-19470 GCA_034435515.1 Anaerolineales bacterium | reverse complement strand
GGGGGGGGGGGGGGGGGGGGGGGGGGGGGCTGGGAGGCCTGTTGTCGCGCCCGCTGCAAGTTTCGTTAGAGGCGGTCAGCCTATCGGCGCTGGTCATTCAAGGGACGTATATCCATTCGCTGGCCGGCGAGCAGGCTTTCCGCGCCTTCCTGGCGACCGTGCCCGATTTCAGCCCGCTCCTCTGGCTCGGCGGCCTCCTTGTCTTGTGCGGGACGATTTATGCAGCCTGGAACTCAACTTACGTTTTACGTTTTACGTTTCGTCCGGGGACGCCACCCAGAGGGGCGACCGCAAGGGTCGCCCCTACATCCCAGGCCTCATCACAGGCGACCGCAAGGAGCGCTCCTACGTCTCAGGCCTCATTACAGGCGACCGCAAGGGTCGCCCCTACGTCCCGCGCCCGCGCCTCATTCATCCTCGTTCTTTGGCTCCTCCTGCCCGTCCTCTTCTTCGTCCCCCACCTGACGCCTGTTTATCCTCACTATTTTATTCTTCTCTTTCCAGCGCCCCACTTGCTGGTGGGCATTTTTCTCGATGCCCTGCTGGCGCGCTTCCAGGCCGCCTGGCAGAAAACTTTGTTATGGCTCTTGCCCTGCGTGATTGCGGGCAGCCAGGTCTGGCTCTCGCTGGCGCTGCTGCGCTTCGTCGGGACGCAGGACACGCCCGGCGCTTTTGGCCCGCCGCTGGGGAGGCTGTTACACATTGTGGAAACGGCGGCGCAATTGGAGACGGGCGACCTCCTGATTGTGAGTGAAGGGGCCGACCCCAATGTGGACATGATCCCGGCGGTGTTCGACGCGCTTTTGCGCGGGACGCCGCATCGCTTCGTTGACGGGCGCGCGACGGCGGTGTTTCCTGCTCAGCCTGCCGCCGTCATTTTGTGGCCGGGCGAGTATCCGGGCGCGGAGTTGTATCAGCGGTGGGGCGGGGCCCAGCCGCCGATCAGGTTATCCCTCCGGGCGGGGGAGGGCGAGGCAATCGTACTGGTTGGGCCAGGCCGGCTGCCAGTCGTCCCCAGGCCCAGGGAAGCGTCGGCGCTGTTGAGCAATGGCGCGGAATTGCTGGGCAGCGGCGGCGACGCGAGGCGGTGGCAATTGTGGTGGCTTGCCCCCGGACCGCTCGCCGGGGAGGGCGAGCGCTATCACGTCTTCGCGCATCTCCTCGACGCAAACGGCGAGCGCGTCGCACAGGCCGACCGGCCAACGTACGCCGCGCAGGATTGGCGCGCCGGCGACCTGGTGGTGGACTACTTCGTGCTCGACGGTACGGGGGAAGCAGTCCGCGCAGGGATGTACGCTTACCCCTCCCGCGCTCCGGCAGCAGTCCTGGATGCGAATGGCAACCCGGCCGGGGAGTGGATTGTGTTTCCGTTTCGAAATACTCCGCTAACCACAGACGTCGTTTCGGACACCTGACAGGTGTCGGGCCAGGGAGATAGACTGGCCAGGTCTTGGAGACCTGTCCGGTCTAAGACGGAGGAGATAGACCGGACAGGTCTTGGAGACCTGTCCGGTCTAAGACGAGGCTAGAAGATTCCTTTCAACGTCAACAGCAAGCCGACGATGAAGAGCGGAATCCCCACTATCGCGCCTACAATGGTCAGGCTGATGAGGAAGCCGACCAGCATCAGCGTCAGCCCGACCAGGATCGCCACGAGCCGCCCGACCATCGCGACGATGGTCGCCAACAGTTTCCACAGCATAATGAAGGGCCACAAAGCCCAGTGCAGCCGTAAACGGCGTCTGATGTGTGCGTGGGTCATTTTAGCCTCCCGATTTGAACGTCACAGTAGATTGATACGCAGGAGGCAGGCTGAGGTTGCGAGTTTTACGGGCGGCGCCGGGCGCTCATCTTGCCGGTCGGGTTTGTCGTGCGCGACTGGCTTGAAGCACTGGCGTGCTTCACTACGAACCGTTACGAACCAGGCGCGCCGGGCTGATTTGGATAGAATCGCGCCCCGCGCTAGAATTAGCGCGCCCCGCGTTACGCAATGCGGAATACGCAATACGTGATATGTGACACGCGGCCAATCTCTAATCTCCAATCTCCAACTCTCTAATCTCCTTGAACACGCAGCGTTTCTCCACCACCGCTTACCGCTATCCCTCCGAGCAGGGCATATTCGCGATCACCGTCCTGCTCGTGTTGGGCGTGATCGTGCTGACGGCGACGGCGACGTTGTGCGGCAGTCTCCTGTTCGTCGGCCTCATTCTCGGGGTAGCCTATGCGGGCACGCGGGCGCGGCACAACGACCTGCTCGAAAAGGCGGAACACGTCACCGCCCAAAACCTGCCGGGCCTGCACCAGGTCATCCGCCGCTGCGACGCGCGCCTGCAGGTCGAGCCGGTGCAGACGTTTGTCGTCCCCAGCCGCGCGCTCAACGCCTACACCTTTGGCCTGTCGTCGCCCAAAGCCATCGTCCTCTATTCGCCGCTGCTGCAGCTGATGGACGCCGACGAGCTGGCGTTCATCGTCGGGCACGAGATGGGGCACGTGCGGCTCGGCCACACCTGGCTCAATTCGCTCCTCGGCGGGATGGCCGGAATCCCCAGCCCTTTCATGGCCTCGGTCATCCTGCGGTTTGCATTCCTGTGGTGGAACCGGGCTTGCGAGTATTCCGCCGACCGTGCGGGGCTGCTGGCCTGCGGCCGCCTCGACAAAGCCATCTCCGCGCTGGTGCGGCTGGCCACCGGCACGGCCTCGCGCAGTTCCGAGGCCCTGGCCGTCGCCTACCGGAAGGTGGACGCGGAGGACGACGACCCCTCCAGCGCCTTCGCCGAACTCCTGACCGACCACCCGCTGATGATCAAGCGCGTGGAGGAGTTGAAACGCTGGGCGGCCACCGCCGAGTACAGACGCTTTGCCTCGCAAAATTCTGCATCTTGATCTGGACGCTTTCTACTGCGCCGTCGAAGAGCAGCGCGATCCCTCGCTGCGCGGCCAGCCCTTTGCGGTGGGCGGGCGGCCCGAGGAGCGCGGCGTGGTGTCCTCCTGCTCCTACGCCGCCCGCCGGTTTGGCGTGCGCTCGGCCATGCCGATGGCGCGCGCGCTGCGCCTGTGCCCCCGGCTCATCGTCGTCCCCGCCCGCCACAAGGCCTACGCCGAAGTCTCGCGCCAGGTGATGGAACGCCTGTACGCCCTCACGCCGCTCGTCGAGCAGATTTCGATTGACGAGGCCTTTCTGGACGTGAGCGACCTGCCGGAATCGGGCGAGACGATTGCGCGCCGCTTGCAAGCGCAAATCCGCGACGAATTGGGCCTCCCCTGTTCGCTCGGCGTGGCGGCGAACAAGCTCGTCGCCAAAATCGCCTCCGACGTGGGCAAAGCCGCCTCTCAGACGGGCGGCCCGCCCAATGCCATCCAGGTCGTGCCGCCGGGCCGCGAGGCCGAGTTCCTCGCGCCCCTGCCGGTGATCGCGCTGTGGGGGGTAGGGCCAAAGACCACCGCGCGCCTCGAAGCGCTGGGCATCAGGACCATCGGCGACCTCGCCCGCCAGGCCGAGGCCGACCTGGTGCGGCGCTTTGGCAAAGTCGGCGCCGACCTGCGCCGTCACGCGCAAGGGCTGGACGACCGGCCCATCGTCACCACGCGCGAGGCCAAATCCATCAGCCAGGAGACGACCTTCGCCCGCGACGTGCGCGACGGCGGCGCGCTGCGCCGCACCTTGCGCTCGCTCTCTGAGCAAGTCGGCCGCCGTTTGCGGCAGGAGGGCTTGAGCGGCGCGACGATTAAGCTCAAAATCCGCTGGCCCGACTTCACCACGCCCACCCGGCAGATCACGCTGAGCCAGCCCACCGACCAGGGCGACGTAATTTATGCGACAGCGCTCAAACTCTTCGAGCAAGTCTGGAAGACCGGCCAGCCGGTGCGGCTGATCGGCGTGGGTGTCAGCGGGTTGGGGCCGCGCTCGCGCCAGTTGGGTTTGTGGGAAACGGGGACAGAGAAGAACGAGCGCCTGCTGGAGGCAGTGGACAGGCTGCGCGAGCGGTTCGGGGAGAATGCGGTGAGGCGGGGGAGTGAGCTAGAGTCAACGGATTGAGCGGATTACACGGATGGGGCCAAATCCGTTCAATCCGTTCAATCCGTTGACTCCCCTTTTGCGCGCCCCGGGCAAATGAATATACTTGTGGCCTGCCGGAAAGGAACCAGCCTGTGACTGCGCGCTCCTCCTCTCTCTCTCTCGCCGGGGTCTTCCCGCCCATCCCCACGCCGTTCGGGGGGGACGGCCAGATTGACTACGAGCACCTGAAGTCGAACGTCGAGCGCTGGAACCGCGAGCCGCTGGCGGGCTACGTGGTCGGCGGCTCGAACGGCGAGTACGTCTCGCTCACCGCCGACGAGCGCGTGGAGCTGGTGCGGAAGGTGCGCGCGCTGCTCCCGGAGGGCCGGCTGCTCATCGCCGGGTCGGGCATGGAATCCACCGCGGCCACGCTCGACCTCACCAAGCGCATGGCCGAGGCCGGGGCGCACGTGGCGCTGATCGTCAACCCGAATTATTACAAGCGCAAACTGCTGGGCGCGGCGCTGGAGAAATTTTACAAGGAGGTGGCCGACGCTTCGCCGATCCCGGTCATGATTTACAATGTCCCCGCCAACACGGGCGTGGACATCCCGGCGCAGACAATTGTCAACCTTGCCCGGCATCCGAACATCATCGGCATGAAGGAAAGCGGCGGCGACGTGGCGAAGATCGGCTACCTGGTGGAAACGACGCCTAAAGAGTTCCAGGTCCTGGCCGGGTCGGCGGGGTTCTTCCTCGGCGCGCTGGCCATGGGCGCGGTCGGCGGCGTGATGGCGCTGGCGAACATCGCCGCCGGGCGGCTGGCGCAGATCCTGGAGTCCTGCAAGAAGGGCGACCTGACGGGCGCGCGGGCGATCCAACTGCCGCTCATCGCCGCCAACAGCACGGTCACCTCGCGCTTCGGCGTGCCGGGTCTCAAAGCCGCGCTCGACCTGATGACCTACTACGGCGGCCCCGTCCGCCCGCCGCTCCTGCCCGTGTCGGACGACGACCGGGCGGCCATCCGCGGCGTCCTTTCCAGGGCAAATTTGTTGTAACTCCCGGCTGACAAGCTTTAATCGCGAAGAGCGCGACCCCCCATGCGGGGGGCGAGCGGAGGCGCAAAGGGCGCGAAGGTTTTCTTGCAACGTGCGACGCACTTCTAAAGTGCGTCGCACGTGTTACAGTTGGCCGGTGCTTCCCCAGTTCTCCAACAGCTTCTGGTATTCCGGGTCGTCGTAACGTTCCAGGCTGAAGGCGGGGGCGTAGGCGGGCAGCGCGCTCCCGGTGATGTGTGCGGCCAGCAGTTCCCCGGCGGCGGGCGCGGCCATCAGCCCATAGCCGGAGAGGGCGCCGATGACGTACGCGCCCCGAACAGGCAGGGGGCCGATCAGCGGCCGGTTCTCGCGCGTCTTGGTGTAATAGCCGCCGTCTACCGCGGCGCGCGGCGGGCGGTCAAAGTACGCCTTCAGGCCCGGCAGCAACGTCGAGAGTCCGCGCAGGACGATATCGGGAAAGTCGGGCGGGAAAGCCGGTTGGGGAACCGGCTCGACGGCGCGCGCGTGGTTGTGGTAATCCCACAACATCAACACCATCGGGCTCCCGGCCGGCCCCTCGGGCCGCAAGTGCGCGCCGGCCGGGAACTTCTCCAGCATCCACCGCGTCTCTGCGCTCTCCTCCAGGTAGGCGCGCTCCTCGTCTGTCCACGGGACAAACTGCGGGTCGGCGCAGATGAGGAACGGCGCCTCGCGCGGGACTACGCCCAACGGGTCGGGAAAGAACACCTTCGCGTGCAATTCCGAGTAGACGGGCAGCGTGACTCCAAGCAGCCGCCCGACGTGCGGCAAAAACGGCCCGGCGGCGTTGACGAAGACCGGCGCGGCGATGCGCTCCCCATTGCTCAGGCGGACTTCGGCCACGCGGTTATCCGTTGTTTGGATCGCCTCCACGCTGGCGTGGACGAGCCGCGCCCCGCCTTCTCTCGCGCGCTCCAGCAGGTACATCCCCAGCGTGTGCGCGCTGAACCAGCCGCACCGCCGCGCGTGGATCACCGCCACGGTTTTCTCCGACAGATACGGGAAGTGCTCGCGGATGAGGCGCGGGTCGAGGATTAAGTCCGCTCCGGTGAGAGGGCTGTCGAACCCCTCGGCCTGGGCTGGCTGATAGGGCGCAGAGACGCCAGGTGTCTCGAAGACGCCTGGCGTCTGATGGGTCTGGCCGGGGTGAATCCGCAGCGGCCCCGCGCCCAGCGCCGCGCTTTCTTCGCCCGCGCGCTGGAACTCCTCGATCCGGGCCGGGTCAGCCGTCGCGTAGACGTAGCCGCGCCGGTTGAGGTTGAAGACGTTGCCGCTTTCGCGCGCCAGGCCTTCGAGCAGGTCAATGCTCCGGTTCATCAGGCCGACCATCGCCGCGCCGGGGCCGGGCCACCAGTTGCGATAGCACTCCGTGGATTTGTCGCTCGTCAGCGAGAGGGGCGGGCGCTCGTCCACCAGCGCCACATCTTTTACCCCGTGTTTGACGGTTAAGGAATAGGCGGCGGCGATGCCCGCGATGCCCGCGCCGCAGATGACGACGTCGGCGGTGGTGTGAGGCATTGAGTTGGCTCCAGGTGTACACCGCCAATCATAGCGCAGCCGCCCGCCGAGACCAACTGTAGGACAAGCCGCTGGCTTGTCCCGCCTGGGACACGCTGCGCGTGTAGGACAAGTTTCAAACTTGTCCTACGTAGGACTATAATCAGCCTCAGGACGAGGTGCGTCGTGACGTTTTATTTCAGCCAGGCGGGAATGGAGGAGTCCAAGTGAGCAAGGAATCCATCGCCAGCCGTCTGCGCGGATGGCTGAATAGCAGCCCAATCCATGACCCGGTGGAGCGCCGCCTGGCCGCCCTGCTGCAGGTCGTGCTGATTGGATTCATCGCCGTCATTGTCGTGGCCGCAGTCATCAATTGGGTGATCGCCGAGGAGGTTCCCTGGCAGGTCACCCTGACCCGTAGTTTCGTCTTCATCCTCCTCCTGGCGATTCCGCTGGGATTGCTTCGGCGCGGCTATTTTCGGAGTTCGGCGCTGATCCTCATCGCCATCTTCTTTAGCCTGGAGGCTTTCGCCGTGACCGTGGCCAGTCTCCGTGAGAACGCCGAAACATTGTCCTTTTTTACGCTGGCGATCATCCTGGCCGGTTTGCTGCTCGGCCGGCGCGCCCTGGGACTCACCTTCGGGTTGAGCGCGGCGGTGGTGCTCCGCAGCGCCTTTCAGGAGCAGAGCGTCGGGCTGGGGGAGGAGGGGATCACCATCGCCTTCAATTTTATCTTGCTCAACGGTCTGATCAGCCTGTTTATCGACCGCTTCGGCGTGGTGTTGCGCGAGAGCGAGGCCCGTCTGCGCGCTATCGTGGAGGCCATCCCCATTCCGCTCACCATCAACTCCCTCGAAGCAGGGGTTATCCTGTATGGCAACTCGGCGCTCAGCGCGACCTTAGGAGTCCCGCTCGCCGAGATCGTGGGTCAGCGCGCCAGCAACTACTATGCCGACCCCGACGAGCGCGCGCAAGCCCTGGCCGAATTGAAACGGCGCGGCGCGCTCCGCGATTACGAGGTGCGCCTGCGGCGCCCGGACGGCGCGCTTAGCTGGATTTCGCTGTCCACAAAGACGCTCACTTTCGAAGGCCAACCCGGTCTGCTCAGTTGTTTCTACGACATCACGGAGCGCAAGCAGGCCGAGGCGGCGCTGCGCGAAAGCGAAGAACACTATCGCACGCTGGTTGACACCGCCCGCGACGTCATCTTTACCCTCGCGCCGGATGGCACCTTGACCTCGCTCAATCCGTCGTTTGAAACCTTCACTGGCTGGTCCCGCGCCGCATGGCTAGGACGTTCATTCGAAGGATTAATGACCGAGGACGACGTTCCCCGCGCGCTTGACCTGTTCCGTCACGTCTTGCGCGGCGAGGCGCTGCGCGCGATTCGACTGCGGGTGCATACGCGCGCGGGCCAGGCGCTCGTGGTTGAGCTCAATATGTCGCCCCAAATCAAAGACAACCGCGTGGCGGGAGTCTTGGGCATCGCGCGGGATATGACCGAAGAGCAACGCGCGGAAGACGAATTGCGGTTGAGCCAGGCGAGACTGGAAGACGCCCAGGCCAGAGCCCATCTGGGGAACTGGGAACTCGACCTGACAGCGCAGGCCGGATTTTGGTCCAAAGAGATGTTCTACCTTCATGGACGCGATCTCGCGCTCGGCCCGCCGGCTTTCTCCGAGTTCCTGGACCTGATTCACCCCGCAGACCGGCAGCCGCTGATCGAGGCGCAGACTCGCGCGGTGGCGAGCGGCGAATCAGCCAGCGTCGAGTATCGAACCAATCCTGAGCGCGGCCCCCTCCGGGTGCTCAATGCGCAGTATGACTGTGTGAAAGACGCACAGGGGAAGGTCACGCGGCTGGTGGGAACGTGCCTGGACATTACCGAGCGCAAGCAGGCTGAGGCAGAACTCCAACGCCGCGCGGCGGAGTTCGCCGCGTTGTACGAGACGACCCGCGATCTGGCCCAGCGCCAGGAGGTCGCCGAACTGCTGACCGTCATCGCGCAGCGCGCAGCGGATCTGTTCAACGTGCCGAACTGCACCATTACGCTGTACGACGCCGCGCGCGGCGACCTGGAGATCGCCGCCACCATCGGCCCGGACCTGCCCCTCGGCACCCGCCGGGCGCTGGGCGACGGGCTGGCCGGGCGCATCGCGCAAACGCTCCAACCGCTGATTGTAGATGATTATCAAACCTGGGCAGGCCGCTCGCCGCTCTACGCCGACATCCCTTATTCGGCCATCATGGGCGTGCCGATGCGGTATGGCGGCGAGTTGATCGGCGTGCTGGACGTCAGCGAGGTCGGCCCGACGCCGCGCCAGTTCACCCGCGCCGACTTGAATCTGCTCTCGCTCTTTGCCGCGCAGGCGGCCGCGGCCGTGCACAACGCGCGCCTGTTCGAGACCACCCGCCGCCGCCTGGCCGAAGTGGAAGCGGTGAATAGGATTTCGACCGCGCTGCGCGCGGCGCAGACGCTGGACGAGATGCTGCCGCTCCTGCTGGACGAAACGCTGGCCGCGATGGGCAGCCCGGCCGGGGCCATCTGGCTGTACGACGCCCTCAGCGGCGAACTGCGCGTCGCCGTCGCCCGCGGCTGGTTCACGCAACTGAACGAAGCGCCGATGCAGCCCGGCGAGGGGATTGGGGGCGCGGTCTTCGCCGCCGGTCAGGCTTATCTTTCGCGCGAGTTCGCCGGCGATCCGCAGACGCGCGAGTTGACGCGCGCCCAGATACCGACCGGCTGGGGCGGCGCCTGCGTCCCCATCCGCACGGCGGCCGAGACGGTCGGCGTATTTTTTGTCGCGGCGCGGCTGCCGCGCGAACTGCAAGCCGAAGAAGCGCATCTCCTCACGGCTCTGGCCGAGATCGCCGGGAACGCCATTCACCGCATGCGCCTGCACCAGCAGACGGAGCAGCACGTGCAGCGTCTGAGCGCGTTGCGCACGATTGACATGGCCATCACCGCCAGCCTCGACCTGCGCGTCACGCTCAGCGTCCTGCTCGATCAGGTCGTCAGCCAGATGGAGGTAGATGCGGCCGACGTGCTGCTTTTGGACCCGCACACCCATATCCTGGCCTACGCCTCCGGGCGCGGCTTCCACACCCCGCTCGTCGCCCAAACCCGGCTGCGCCTGGGCGAAGGCTACGCCGGCCGGGCC
The DNA here is from genome assembly GCA_034435515.1 of Anaerolineales bacterium. Classification (GTDB taxonomy): domain Bacteria; phylum Chloroflexota; class Anaerolineae; order Anaerolineales; family UBA6663; genus DATDRS01. Next base: position 9,736 of record DAOTXG010000051.1, on the reverse strand, counting down.
GCGCTGGAAGGCCGGGTGGTGGGCGTCCCGAACGTGGCCGTCGAGAGCCTGGGGGAGCCCGCCGGCTATCTTTACCTCCGAGATGTCGTCTCTCCTCTCACGCGCCGGCTGGCCGGCGAAGGCTTTGTCGCCTACTTCGGCGCGCCGCTCGTCACCAAGGGCAAAGTGAAGGGAGTGCTCGAGCTCTTTCACCGCGCGCCGCTGACTCCCCGCCCGGAATGGTTGGAGTTTTTGGAGACGTTGGCCGGGCAGGCCGCCATCGCCATAGACGACGCCCAGCTGTTCTCCAGCCTGGAACGTTCCAACGCCGAGCTGCGGGTGGCCTACGACGCGACCATCGCCGGCTGGTCGCGCGCGCTCGAACTCCGCGACCAGGAAACCGAGGGCCACACCCAGCGCGTCACCGACCTGACCCTGCGGCTGGCGCGCGAAATGGGCCTGAGCGAAGGCGAGTTGGTGCACGTGCGTTATGGCGCCTTGCTGCACGACATCGGCAAGATGGGCATCCCGGATGGCATCCTGCTCAAGCCCGGCCCGCTGACGGAAGACGAATGGATCGTCATGCGCGAGCATCCAACGCTGGCCTACACGATGCTCGCGCCGATTGCTTATCTCCGCCGGGCGCTGGACATCCCGTATTGCCACCACGAGAAGTGGGACGGGACGGGCTACCCGCGCGGGTTGCAGGGCGAGGCCATCCCGCTGGCGGCGCGCCTCTTTGCGGTGGTGGACGTGTGGGATGCGCTGCGCTCCGACCGGCCTTACCGCCCGGCGTGGCCCGCCGAAAAGGTCATGGAACACATCCAGTCGCTTTCCGGGACGCACTTGGACCCGCAGGTGGTGGAGGTGTTTTTGAGGGTGGTCTGAGGGTCGGGGGGTTGCGCGAAGCGGTTAGGGGGTTGCGCGAAGCGGTTAGGTGGTTGGGTGGTTGCGCAAAGCGGTTAGGGGGTTGGGTGGTTGCGCGAAGCGGTTAGGTGGTTGCGCGAAGCGGTTAGGTGGTTAGGTGGTTATAGAAGATTAAGAAAATGATTTTGACGTGGTGTCAACGGATATAAAACGGATAAACGGATTTGCCGCGTACTATCCGTTTACGCGAAGCGGTTGCATATCCGTTGACACCAAATACCAAAAGCTTGACTTCATTCGGCAAAGCACCGGGAGGTGCAATAGAACTTAAGCAGGAAGATGCTCATGAATCGTTCTCTCCGAATACTTTATTTGGATGACAATCCATTGGACCGCGATCTGGTGCGGCGCGCGTTGAACAAGGCCGGCGGATTCGAGGTCGTCGAAGCCAGCGCGCGCGCGGAGTTCGAGGCGCGGCTGGCGGAAGGCGAGTACGACGTGATCCTGACCGACTTCCACGTCCCCGGCTTCGGCGGGCTGGAGGCGCTCGACGCCGCGCGCGCCACGGACCCGCGCCGGCCGGTGGTCGTCGTCACCGGCACCGGCTCGGAGGAAACCGCCATCGAGGCGATGAAGCGCGGCGCGGCGGATTACGTGATTAAGACCGCGGCGCACATCCGGCAGCTGCCTGTGGCGATCCAGGCGGCGCTGGAGAAGAAGCGCCTGCAGGTCGAGCGCGAGGCCGCCGAGGCGAAGTACCGCCTGCTGGTTGAGCAATTGCCGGCCATCACGTATATCGTCGAATTCGGCGAGGCGAACCGGACAACTTATATCAGCCCGCAGGTCGAGACGATCCTGGGTTTCTCGCCGGAGGCGTGGCTGGCCGACCGGCAGTTGTGGCTGCGGCAGCTCCATCCCGAAGACCGCGAGCGCGTGCTGGCCGAGGTCCGGCGCGACGATGCTGACCGCCGCCCGCTGGACGTGGAGTATCGGGTTCTTGCCCGCGATGGGCGGGTCGTGTGGATTCGCAACACCGCCTCAGTGGCTCAGGTTGGCGCAGGCGGGCCGGCGTTCTCGCTGGGCATTATGACCGACGTCACTGAGCACAAGCAGGCGGGGGAATTATTGCGTCGTCAGAGCGCCCGCGCCCAGATGTTGGCCGAGTTCTCGCTGCTGCTGGCCCGGGGCAGCCTCGACCTTCAGATCATATTGGACATATCGATCCGGCGTCTGGGCGAGTTAGTCGGCGATACCGGTTCTATTATTCTAACTGCCGAGGATGAGCAAACCCTGACATTGGCCGCCGTTTATCACCCGGACCCGGAAACAGTGAGTTTTACCCGTGATTTTCTGAGCGCCCTGCCTCTGCGGGTGGGGGAAGGCGCCACGGGCCGCGTCGTCCAGACCGGAGAGCCGCTCCTCATCCCGGTGATCTCCACCGAGCAGATCCGTCCTCAAGTCAGGCCGGAACTCTGGCCCGCGCTCGACCGTTTTGCCGTCCACAGTCTGATCGCCGCGCCCCTGCGTGCGCAGGGCCGGGTGATCGGCGCCATCTCCTTGTGGCGTCTGCAACCGGGCCGCCCTTACACCGCCGCCGATCAAGTCTTCCTTCAGGATTTGGCGGATCGCATCGCGCAGGCGATTGAAAACGCCCGCCTTTTCCAGCAGGTGCAGACCGAGCTGGCCGAACGCAAGCGGGCAGAAGAGGCGCTGCGCGCCTCGCAACAGTTCCTCAGTACGGTGATGAACAGCCTCGCCGCCGTCGTCTTCACCGTGAAGATGCCGGAGCGCCGCATCGAGCACGTGAACCCGGCGGTGCGTTCCGTGTTCGGCTACGAGCCGGAAGAAGTCATCGGGAAGACGACGCGCGAGTTTTACCCCGACGAGGCTGTCTTTCTGAAGTTCGGAACGGCGATGCAAGCCGCGCTGGCGGCCGGGCAGGATCTCTTCCGGCACGAGCAGCGGCTGGCGCGGAAAGACGGCAGCCGGCTCTGGAGCGACACCCATACGACGGTGGTCAGAACCAATGGCGAGATCACCCACGTGGTGAGCGTGATCCACGACATCACCGAGCGCAAGCAGGCCGAAGAGTCGCTCCGCCGCCGGGCCGAAGAGATGACCGCGCTCTACGAGACCTCCCTCGACCTCACCGCGCCGCACGCCCTGCCGGCGCTCTTGCAAACGATCGTCAAGCGCGCCGCGCGGCTGTTGAACGCCCCGAGCGGCGGGTTGTATCTGTGCGATCCTGCGCGCCGCGCAGTCCGCTGCGTGGTGAGTTACAACACGCCGCGCGACTTTACGGGCGCGACGCTCAATTACGGCGAGGGCGTGGGCGGCCTGATCGCTCAGCGGGCCGAGCCATTGATCGTGGACGATTACCGGACGTGGCCGGGCCGGGCGGCGGTCTACGGCGACGATCAACCTTTCGTGTCCGTCGTCGGCGCGCCCATGCTCTGGCAGGGGCAGGTGAGCGGCGTCATCGTGATCGACGACTGGCAGCCCCAGCGCTTCACCCAGGCCGACGTGCAGCTGCTGACGCTGTTCGCCAATCACGCTGCCGTCGCGGTGGAGAATGCGCGCCTGCTTGAGCAAACGCAGCAACGCCTCCAGGAATTGACGGCGATTTATGACGCCGCCCGGCGCCTGCAACAACTCTACACTCCCGAAACGCTGGCGCAAGAGATCATCCACGTTCTGGAGCAGATCCTCCACTACGAGAATGGCGCCGTCCTGTTGGTTGACCTGGCCACCCGGCGGCTGATGCCGTTGGCGCTCACCGACCAGGGGCGCGGCCCCGAATTCGTCGCCGCGGACAAAGCCTACGTCGAGTCCCGTGACGTGCGGGTGGGCCAGGGCCTCACCGGCTGGGTGGCGCAGACCGGGCAGAGCGTCCGGCTGGGCGACGTGCGGCAAGACCCGCGCTACCTTGCCGTGCGCGACGACATCCGCTCCGAATTGTGCGTGCCGCTCCGTGTCGGGGACCGCCTCATCGGCGTGGTGAACGTGGAGACGACGCGGCCCGACGCCTACGCCGAATCCGACCAGCGGCTGCTGGAGACCATCGCCGCCCAGATCTCCGTCGCCGTTCAAAATGCGCAGTTGCTGGAAGCCGAGCGCCGCGCGCGGCACATGGCCGAAACACTCAGCGCCGCCAACCAGGCGCTGATCCAAACCCTCGACCTCGACTTGCGGTTGAACGTCCTGCTGGAGCACCTCGCTCAACTCGTCCCCTACGACAGCGCCAACGTGATGCTGCTCGAAGGCGAGTCGCGGTTTGTGGTGCGCGCGCACCGGGGCTACGAGCGGTTCGGCGACCCGGCCTTGATTGGCAGCACGGCCTTCGACGCCCAGGCTAATCCGCTCGTCCGGCCCTTGCTCCACGGGCAGAGTGTGCTGGTGGCGGACAGCCGACAGACGCCCGGCTGGGAAGTGAGGCCGGGCGGGGAGCACGTGAGGAGCTGGCTGGGCGTGCCGCTGGTGGCCGCGGGGCAGGTCATCGGCCATTACTCGGTGGACAAGGCCGAGCCGAATTTTTTCACCCCGGAACATCTGCGCCTGGCCAAAGCGTTGGCCGCCCAGGGGGCGATGGCGATTCAGAACGCCCGGCTGTACAAAACGGAACGCGAACAGCGAGCGCGGGCCGAAGCGCTGGCGCGCACTTCCGCGCGCCTGAATGCGCAATTGGACCTCGTGGATGTGCTGCACGCGCTCTGCGAAGAAACCGCGCGGGCGTTGAACGTCCCCCTTGCCAACGTCTCGCTGTACGACGAAAGGCGCGAGGTCCTGGAGTTCGCCAGCGGCGTCGGCCTGCCTCCCGATCTCAAGGAACACAGCCGTCCGGTCCCGCGTGCGCTCTATGAGCAATACGTCCGGCAGTCGCCCCTGCTCGCCGTCGTGCCGGACCTGCAGGCCGCTCCCAACCTGCCCAATGCCGACCTGTACGCCTTCTTGAACGCGCGCACTGCGGTCAGCGTGGGCATGGTTCACAAGGAGCAATTCGTCGGCGTCCTGGCTGTCGCCACCATTGGCGAGACGCGCCAATTCAGCCAGGACGAACTGGTGTTGCTGATCAGCCTGGCGGACCCGGCCACGCTGGCTATCGTGAACGCCCGGCTGTTCGAGCAGGTGCGCGCCGGGCGCACCCGCCTGCAAGACCTGTCCCGCCAGCTGCTGGAAACGCAGGAGGCCGAGCGCCGCCGCCTCGCCCGCGAACTGCACGACGAGATCGGCCAATTGCTCACCGGGCTGAAGCTCGCCCTCGACCTCGGCGCGGCCGCCGGGTTGAGCGAAGCGCAGGCGCTGGTGGCCGACCTGATCGCCAAAGTGCGCACGCTCTCGCTCGACCTGCGGCCGGCCATGCTGGACGACCTCGGCCTGTTGCCGGCGCTGAAGTGGCTCTTCGACCGCTACACCGCGCAGACCCAAATCCGGGTCAATTTCAAGCACACCGGAATTGAGAGCCGCCGCTTCCCACCGGAAGTGGAAACCGCCCTCTACCGCCTGGCGCAGGAGGCGCTGACCAACGTGGCGCGCCACGCCGGGGTGAGGGAGGCGGCGGTGCGGGTGTGGGCCACCCCCGAAGCGCTCGGCGTGCAGATTGAAGACCGGGGGGCGCGGCTTCGACCCGGAGGCCGCGCTGGCCGCCCCGACCACCGCCGGGCTGCCGGGGATGCGCGAGCGCGCCGCGCTGCTGGGCGGTGAATTCACCGTCGTCTCAGCGCCAGGGGCGGGCGCGCAGGTAACCGCACTGCTGCCGGTCGGCGGGTTCGTCGAGAAGCGTCAGAGCGTGCGTTGAGATGACGACCATACTGCTGGCCGATGACCACCCCATCGTTTTGCAGGGACTGCGCGCCCTGCTCGGGGGCGAGGCCGACTTCCGCATCGTCGGCGAGGCGGGCGACGGGCGCGAGGCGCTCGCGCTCGTCGAGCGCCTGAAGCCGGACGTGCTGGTGATGGATTTGATGATGCCGGGGCTGGGCGGGCTGGAAGTGACGCGGCAGGTCGGGCAGCGCTCGCCGGGGACGCGCGTCGTCATCCTCTCCATGCACTCCAACGAAGCCTACGTGCTCGACGCGCTCCGGCACGGCGCGCTGGGCTACGTGCTCAAAGACGCCACCACCACCGACCTGGCGCAGGCGGTGCGCGCGGCGGCCGCCGGGCGGCGCTATCTCAGCCCCGCCCTCTCCGAGCGCGCGATTGAAGCCTACATCGAAAGCGCCCAGGTCGAGACGCTCGACCTGTACGAGACGCTGACTGACCGCGAGCGCGAGGTGCTGCACCTCGCCGCCGAGGGGCTGAGCAACGCCGAGATCGCCGCGCGCCTCTCGCTCAGCCCGCGCACCGTGGAGACGCACCGCGGCCGCCTCATGCGCAAGCTCGGCCTGAGCACCCAGACCGACCTCATCCGCTACGCCCTCCGCCGGGGGATCGTGCCGCTGGAATAGCGGACTGTGGCGCGGTTGGCAACTGCGCCCCTCGCGGCTGCAAGCCGCTCCCACGCCAGGGCTTTTCCAAAGTCGTCCGGAATCCACAATCCGCAATCCGTAATCCAAAACGCGGGCCTTTTTCGCCAGAATCGCGGGCAATCCCGGATGACAGCACGTGGCAAATGCTCTATTGTGGGCATATCCTGAACTCGCCCTCCGACGCGCCGACCCCGACGATTTTATGTGAACCCTATGACCGACCTGCCCCCAATCTCTGTTGTCCTGGTAGACGATAACCTCACTTTCCTGCGCATCGTCATGCGGTTTCTGCATGAGCGCGGGCAGGGAGAGGTGTGCGTCTTGGGCGCAACCAGCAGCGGCGCAGCCGGACTGGTCTTGGCCGAAGTCCTGCGGCCCCAGGTGGTCCTGATTGACCTGGCCCTGCCGGACATCCACGGCCTGGAAGTTATCCCCCGCCTGCGGGCCAGCCTGCCGGAGGCCAGCCTGATCGTCGTCACCATGCTCGACGCCGACGTTTACCGCCCGCCGGTGCTGGCCGCCGGCGCGGATGCTCTGGTCTCCAAAGACGCGGTCGGCGCCGAGCTTCTGCCCGCCATCCAGTGCGTGGCCAGGCGCCGCGCCGCAAGAGATGAAATGAGGACACAAGAGGTCGTATATGAACGCCTGCCTTCGTAACACCTTCGCTATTCTGGCCGCGCTGAGTCTCCTGGCCGGCCTCTCCGCCTGCGGCGGCCCTCCCAGCCCCACGCCGCTGACGTCCGTCGTCGTCCAGCTGGCGTGGACGCATCAGGCCGAGTCGTCCGGTTTTTACGCCGCTGCGCAGAACGGCTTTTACGCCGAGGAGGGGCTGGACGTCACCTTCCTGGAAGGCGGGCCGAAAGTTGACCCTCGCCAATCGGTTGCTGAGGGCCGGGCGCAGTTCGGCGCCGTCGCCTCAGATATGCTGATTTTGGCGCGGGCGGAGGGCAAACCCCTGCGCGCCATTGCCACGCTGGTGCGCCGTAGTCCCGTGGTGTTTATCACCCTGGCCGACTCTGGCATCACCCGGCCCGAAGAATTCGCCGGCCAGACCGTGCGCCTGGTGCCGAACGTCGCCGTGGCCTTCTATGCGATGATGGCCAAAATGGGGATCGGGCAGGATGAGTACACAGAGGTGAATCTGCCCTCGGACGTGGCGCTGTTCGCCTCCGGCGAGGCGCCGGTGTGGGGCGCGTACGTGAGCGGGTTGGCGCTTACGCTCCAGCAAGCAGGGTACAAACTCAATATCATCTACCCGGATGACTACGGGGTCCACTTTTACGGCGAGAGCATTTTTACGACCGACGACCTGATCGCCCGGAACCCTGACCTGGTGCGGCGCTTCCTGCGCGCCACGCTCCGGGGCTACACCTACGCCGTCGAAAATCCGGCGGCGGTCGGGCTGCTGGTCGTGAAATACAAGCCGGAGGCCGACGCCGCGCTCGAAACGGCCCGGATGACGACGCTCCTCCCCCTGGTCAACACCGGCGAGGACTACATCGGCTGGACGAAGCCGACGGTGTGGGCCGGGATGGAACAGACCTTGCGCGAGCAGGGCCTGCTGGCGCAGCCGGTGGACGTGACGCAGGTCTACACGCTGGAGTTTTTAGAGGAGATTTACCAATGATTGAGGAGAGACGAGTGACGGAGGGCGTGGAGCGTGAAGCGTGGAGCGTGGAGCGTCTGGCCACGAAGCAAGGCGCGGCGCACGTTATCCGCCGCACGGCGCTCGTCATCGTCCTGTTCGCCGCCGCGGCGCTGGTGCGCTTCTGGCTGGCCCCGCTGGCGGCGCGGCTGCCCGCCGACTACGTCAGCGAGACGCGCTACGCCGCCGTGGACCGCTTCCGGGAGACGCCCTCCGGCGAATGGCAGGCCCTCAACATTATCGCGCGGCGCGTGGATCAGGTCATTTCCACGCTCAACGGCCATGCCCGAGCGCTACCTCGCCTACACCGACGGGCAGGGCGCGCTGTGGGTCGAGCCGGTCTCGGGGACAGTCGTGGATTACGAGGAGGAGGGCGTGAGTTATTTTGTGGACCTGGCGACCGGCGCGCGGGCGGCGGACTTTCACCAGTGGAGCGACCGCTACACGCCGGAGACGCGCGAGGCCCAATTGGCGCTGGCCCGCGCGGCCCGGTTGCGCCTGCTGATGCTGGAAACCTGGCTGCCGGGAGCGTTGGTCATCGCGGGATTAGTTGGGTTGGTGGGTGGTTGGGTGGTTGGGTGGTTGGGTGGTTAGGTGGTTGGGTGGTTGGGTGAGGGGGCCGAACCACCAAACCACCAAACCATCAAGAAGATGAATTTGAAAATCACTTCCAAACTTACGCTGGTCTTCGTCGTCTTCGCCGCGGGGCTGCTGGCGAGCGGGGGACTGCTGTCGTATTACGGTGTCCGGGAGGCGCTGCAAGACGCCGCCGTCGCCGAGCTGCTCTCGACGGCGGTGGAGAAGCAGGCCGCGCTGAACGATTGGGTCGAGGAGGCGCAGGTGGATATCGCCGCCTTCGCCGCCTCGCCGGCTTTGCTCGCCGACGTGGCCGCGCTGACGACGGCGGCTACGGACGCCGAGGCTCAGGCCGCCCACGAGCGCCTTGTGGCCGAACTCCGGGCCAAAGCCGGGGCGGGGCGCATTTTCCTGGAGGTGTTCGTGATAGACCCTGAGACCGGCCGGGTGATCGCCGCCAGCGACCCCGCCGAGGAGGGCAAATTCAAGGAAGATCGCCTGTTCTTTATCAACGGCCGGAAAGGGCCTTACGTCCAGAACCTGTATTACTCGGCGGCGCTGCAAGGCCCGGCGATGACCGCTGCCGTGCCGCTCCGCCCGGCGGAAGGGCAGTTGCTGGGCGTCCTGGCGGGGCGGCTGAACCTGGCCGAGATGAACGCCATCGTCGGCCGGCGCACCGGCCTGCGGCGGACTGAGGAGGCATTTCTGGTGAACACCTCCAACCTGTTTGCCACCCAGCCGCGCTTCGTCGCCGACCCGGCCGTGCTCCAGCGCGGGATTCGCACCCAGGCGGTCAATCGCTGCCTGGCGCGCAGCAGCGGCGTGGTCTCCAGCCCCGACTACCGCGGCATGCCGGCCATCGTCGTCTACCGCTGGCTGTCCGAGCGCCAGGTGTGCCTGATCGTTAAACTCGACCAGGCCGAGGCCCTTGCCCCCGCCCGCGCCTTCGGCCAGGCGGTGGCGCTCGTCGGCGGCCTGGCGCTGCTGGCCGCCTCGGCGCTGGCGATTGGGCTGGCGCGCACGATCACCCGCCCCATCGTGAATTTACGGGACGGGGCGAGGATTTTCGCGCAGGGCAATCTCGGTCATCGCGTCGAGGTTAGAGGCGGCGATGAAATCGCCCAGCTGGCGTGCGGGTTCAACGAGATGGCCGACCGGCTGGCCGAAAAGGAGGCGCAATTGCGCGGCTACGCCCTCGGACTGG
>DAOTXG010000050.1:0-28169 GCA_034435515.1 Anaerolineales bacterium | reverse complement strand
CCCAGTTCCTTGAAGACGTTGGCGAAGACTTTCTGCAAACTCTCCGCGTAAGGGCTGCCATCGTGGACGGTCGCCGCCGTCTTGACGTTCAGTTCGTTGAAGGCGAACTCCGCTGCGACGCGGCCCTGGAACAGGTCGTTGTGGGCCGTGCGCAGGTAGCCCGGGTGATGGTCGGGGTGATTGGGGTCGGTCAGGTCGGGGTTGGTGTTCGAGGGCGAGATCATCACCATGCCGGCCTTGGAGACGAGCGGCATGGCGGCGCGGGCTTCGCTCGAGCAGTTCGTGCCGACGATGCCCACGATGGTCGGGTCGGCCGCCAGTTTGGTGCCAGCCGCCTGTCCACCCTCAGCGTTGCACAGTGTGTCCTCGCCGGTCAGTTGGATCGGGTGGTCGAGCAACTTGCCGCCTTTGTCGTCAATGGCGATCTCGATGGCGCCTTTGCTGTCCTCGCCCAAAACTCCGACGGCGCCAGAGGTGGCGAGCCCGTAGGCGATGTGGATCGGCGCGCCAGGGGCAATATCCACGCAGCCGATCGCATCTGTGCACGTGAACGGTGCGGCCGTTGGCGCGGCCGGCTGGCAGGCGGCCAGCGCCAGGCTGGCAATGACGAGCAGAGATAACAAAGCAAAGGTTCGTTTGAACATCTTTTCTCCTCCAGGAAAATTGATAGAGCGGAAAAGCAGCGCGTGTGGCAAAGGCCAACTTACTCCATAACCATCCCTCCTTTCCTGGTCGAAAGCTTGGCGTGTCCAATGCGCCGGATTATCGCCGGAGATGCGCAAAATGGCAAGTATACAGGGCGATTGCACAGTCGGCAGCGATACTCTTCCCCCAGGTAGGCTTTGCGCACCATCTCGTTGGCCCGCAGGCCGGCCGAGGTGTCGTGCAGCACGATCTGGCCGGTCTGCAGCACGTAACCCCGGTGAGCGACCTCCAGGGCCATCAGCGCATTCTGCTCGACCAGCAGGATCGTCATGCCTTGTTGGTTGATGTTGCGGATCGCTTCGAAGATGATCTCCACCAGCACCGGGGCCAGCCCCATGGAAGGTTCATCCAGGAGCAGCAGGCGGGGCCGGCCCATTAGCGCCCGGCCGATAGCCAGCATTTGCTGCTCGCCCCCGGAGAGCGTGCCGGCTTTCTGGTTGATCCGCTCCTTGAGGCGGGGCAGCAGGTCGAAGACGCGTTCCATGTCTTGCCGGATGGCGGCCCGGTCGTTGCGGACATAGGCGCCCATTTCCAGGTTTTCCCACACCGTCATGCGCGGGAAAATGCGGCGGCCTTCCGGGGATTGACAGATGCCGCGCCCGACGAGCCGATGGGCCGGCGTCTGGTCAATGCGCTCGCCGTCGAGCGTGATCGTCCCCTGGCGAGGGTGCATTAATCCGCTGACGGTGCGGATGGTGGTGCTCTTGCCCGCGCCATTTGAGCCGATGAGGGTCACGATCTCGCCTTGGTCCACGTGCAGGCTGATGCCTTTTAGCGCGTGGATGCTGCCGTAGTAAGAATGGACGTCGTGCAGTTCCAGCATCGGCATAGTCGTTTATATTTCAGCGTCGAGCGCAATCAGTGGACCGGAATCGCTCGCCGGCCCAGGTAGGCTTCGATCACGGTCGGGTCGCGCTGGATCTCGGCCGGCTTGCCCTCGGCGATCTTCTCGCCGTAGTCGAGCACCGTCACCCGGTCGGAGACGCCCATCACTACCCGCATCTGGTGCTCGATGAGCAGGATGGTCAGGCCCAGTTCGTCGCGCATCCGGCCGATGAAGCGTGTCGCCTCCTGCGTTTCCTGGGGATTCATGCCCGCCGTCGGCTCGTCGAGCAGGAGCAGGCGCGGTTCGGTTGCCAGCGCGCGGGCGATCTCCAGCCGGCGTTGATCGCCGTAGGCGAGGCTTTTCGCCAGCATGGGGCCTCGCCTGCCCAAGCCGACGTAGTCCAGCCAATGCTCGGCCTTCGCCCGGGCGGCTTGCTCCTCCTCTCGTACCGAGCGGGGCTGGAGGATGGCGCCCACCCAGGTGGCCTTCAGGCGCGTGTTCATCCCCACCATCACATTTTCGAGCGCTGTCATGTTATTGAACAGGCGGATGGTTTGGAAGGTGCGGCCGATGCCCAGGGCGGTGACGCGGTTGGGGCGCAGGCCGGAGAGGCGGCGGCCCTCGAAATGGATGGCGCCGCCGGAGGGAGGATAGAGGCCGCTGACCATGTTGAAGAAAGTGGTCTTGCCGGCGCCGTTGGGCCCGATCAGGCTGGCAATCATGCCCCGCTCAATGGTGAAATCAAATTCATTCACGGCTTTCAGGCCGCCGAAATTCTTGGTGACGCTGCGCGCCTCGAGGATCGCCATAGGCTTCTCTCAGGTGACCTCCCGCATGGCCTCGAGCGGCTCGCCTTCCGGGGCGACCGCCGCGCGCTCGTCGATCACCGCCCCGTGCAGTTCGGCCTGGCGCGCTTTCGAGGGGAACAACCCCTCCGGGCGCAGCACCATCACGACGATCAGCGTCAGGCCGAAGAAGAACCAGCGCCACAGGCTGAGGTCAATCGTCGCCAGACCGGGATGGTTGAGGGCAACCCCGACGGCCCGCACCATCTGAGTGGATTGGGCCAGGATCACCCGGTCGAAGAACATGATCAGCAAGCCGCCGATGACCACGCCGCGGATGTTGCCCATGCCGCCCAGGATGACCATGCACAGGATCATGATCGAGACTTGAAACTTGAACAGCTCGGGGAAGATGGCCTGCAGCTTGGCCGCGTAGATGGCGCCGGCGAAGCCCGAGAAAGACGCGCCCAGCGCGAAGGCCAGGAGTTTCGTGCGGATCGGGTCCACTCCCACGCAGTCCGCCGCCGTCTCGTCCTCGCGCATGGCCATCCAGGCCCGGCCCACGCGCGAGTTCTCCAGCCGCCGGGAGGCAAAGATGCCCAGGGCGCCGACGAGCAGAATGAGATAATACCAGGGCAGAGGGTCAAACTCAAATTCGAACCCGAAGAGCGCCGGCCGGCCCACCGGATTGAGACCCTTGACGCCGTTGGTCAGATTGAAATTGTTGATGCCCAGGAAGGGAATCGTGATGCGGTCGAGGTTGCGGAAGGCGATCGGCACGATCTCGCCAAAGCCCAGGGTGACGATGGCCAGGTAATCGCCTCTCAGCCGCAGGGTGGGCGCTCCGAGGATAATGCCGAAGATGGAGGCCACTGCCGCGCAAATCCAGATGACCAGCCAGAAGTTCCACTCCAGATCGTGCAGCGGTGAAGTGAAAATGCCGGTCGTGTAGGCGCCGATGGCGAAGAAGGCCGCGTAGCCCAGGTCGAGCAGGCCGGCGTAGCCGACGACGATGTTCAGCCCGAGGGCCAAAACGACGAACACCATCGCGTCGGTGACGGAGTTGAGCGTTCCAAAGCGGAGGGCCTTATCCAGCCAGGGATACGCGAGGATGGCCGCCAGGCCCACTGCCCAGCCCAGCATCTGGCGCCGCCGTTCCGGCAGACTGCGCCAGGGTTGCAGCAGATTGCGCCAGAGGGTTTTTATTCTGACCATAGTTCAATACTTCTCCGGGGGTTTCTCCCCCAACAAGCCGGTGGGTTTGAACACCAGCACCAGGATCAGGATAGCAAAGACCGTGGCGCGCGTCCACTCCGAGGAGAGATACTGATCGCTGAAGGCGGAGAGGAAGCCGATCAGGTAGCCTCCCAGCATGGCGCCGGTGATGTTGCCGATGCCGCCCAGCACCGCGGCGGTAAAGGCTTTCAACCCGGCGTCAAAGCCCATCAGGTAGCGCCCGCTGTTGAGATAGATGCCCACCACCGCGCCAGCCGCTCCGGCCAGCGCGCCGCCGACGAAAAAGGTGGTCATGATGACTCGTTCGATGTCCACGCCCATGGCCGCCGCCGCCTCCCGGTCCTGCGCGACCGCCCGCATCGCCCGACCCATTTTGGTGCGCTGAACGAACAAGACCAGGGCGATCATCAGCGGGGCGGTAAAGCCGATCAGGAAGATATCTTTGGTCGTGAACAGTAAAAGTGTGTCCTGGTGGAACACGTCGCGCAGGATGTTGACAGCCGGAAAAACCTCTGGATAGCGAATCTGGCTGGGGCCTTTCCAGTTGGCCGCCAGGTTCTCCAGCACGAAGGACATGCCCACCGCGGTGATCAAGGGCGCGAGGCGCGGCGCGCGCCGCAGCGGTTTGTAGGCGACGCGGTCAATCGCCAGATTCATCAGGCCGGTGCACAGCATCGTCGCCGGGATCACCAGCAGCAGCACCCACGCTAACTCCCAGCCGGCGAGGGTGTCCGTCTTGCCCAGCAGCTGCAGGAAGGTGAGGGAGATCAAGAAGCCCCACATGAACACGTCGCCGTGGGCAAAGTTGATCAACTCGATAATGCCGTAGACCATCGTGTAACCCAGCGCGATGAGCGCCAGGTACGAGCCGATCGTCAGGCCATTGAGGGTCTGTTGGGTGAGGATTTCAAGAGGCGTCACCTTATTGCTTACCTCCTCTCGGTGGGTTGGGGAAGGGCGCAGAACTGCGGCGGCCCCTCCCCATTATTCGCCATCGCTCCGAGACCTGCGGGGTCTCCGAGACCCCGCAGGTCTGAGGTTTGTCTCCTGCTACGGGCAGGTCATGTCGCCGCTGATCGTGTCGGCGAAGGTGTAGGCGCCGCCCTTGATCTCGAACCCGCTCATGACGTACGCTTGCGGATCGCCGTTGGCGTCGAACGTCAGCGGGCCGACGATGCCGGGGAAGTCCTTCGTTTCGCGCATCGCCTTCAGGATGCCCGCCCGGTCCTTGGTCCCGGCGCGGTTGATCGAGTCGATGATCACCAGCGTCGCGTTATAGGCATAGGAGGCCCAGCCGATAGGATCGGCGCCGTGCTTGGCTTTATAGGCCTCGTAGAACTTCTTGCCCACGTCCGTCGGCAACTGGTCGGGCAGCACGCCGGGGAAGGTCACGACCATGTTGCCCTCCAGGATGGCCGGGTCCACCGCCTCGAACACCGCCGGGGAGTACATGGCGTCCTCGCTCATCAACTTGATGCCGACCTCAAACATGCCCAGGGCATCCATCTGCTGCGCAATTTGTGGGCCGCCCGAGTCGACCAGCACGCCCGCATAGACCAGATCGGGACCGGCCGCCTTGACCTTGGTCAACAGGGCGCGGAAGTCAATGTCTACCGACTCGACGCCGTCGTGGCCGAGCACTTCCAGGCCGAGTTCCCTGGCGCGCTTCTCGAAGGCGTCGGCAATCCCCTTGCCGTAGAGTTGTCGGTCATCCAGGATGTAGACCTTCTGGAAGCCCAGGCACTTGGCCCAGGCCGCGCCGGCCGCGCCTTGCAGGTCGTCGGCGCCGTGCGTGCGGAAGTAATTGACGGCGCCCGTCGGCCGGTAGATGTCGGGCTCGCCCTCGTCGGTGACGCCGGGCACGGCGCGCGTCAGGCCAGGATAGGTGTTGGCCGGGGTGATCTGCGCGATGCCGGCCTTGTTGGTGATGGGGATGCTGATCTTGGCCGCGCCTGAATTGTAGGTCCCGAAGTACACCAGGCACTGGGGGTCGTTGACGCACTTCTGCGCGTTCTCGGCTTCAATCGTGCCGTCCCACGACCCGGTCGTCGGCGAGGCGTCGTCGAGAAAGACCAACTCGAGGGCGGCGCCGCCGGCCTCGTTGTTGGCCTGCTCCAGCGCCAGTTTGGCCGCATTGAGCATGGCGGTCCCTTCCGGGATCATAGCACCCTGCATCGGCCAACTGGCGTAAATCTTGATCACCGGCTTTGCGGCAGGGGTCGCCGGCGCACAGGCGGTCGCCACCAGCGTGGCGGCGACCAACAAGGCGATGACCTTGAATAGGCGGGATGTTCTCATTTTTTTCTCCTCCTTTTCTTTGGAGAAACCGAACCAAACAATTCCCAGTTTGGGGGCCCAGCCCACGAGTAGCCTGTCATCCTGATTTTGATGGATGGTAGTAGCGACTTTAGTCGCTTTCCCCGCTGGCCGACGACTGAAGTCGTCACTACGAACCCATCATTTTCAACTTGACTGACCACTAGCTTGACTAGATACTTCAGGGCGATGACCACCTCCTTGCACAACTTTTGTTGGCGCGCTTCGCGTTAGACACGGCCTGGCCTCAACCGGCTGGCCTCGTAATCCCCCCGCAATCGTTCCTTCTCGTACAAGTTTATGCCGTGTGAAGGGTTTGTCAAGCGGGCGCGCGAACAGCGGATGCGACCGTCTCTGTCCGAAAATCCTACCCCCCCTGCGCCGAAGTCGCTTCACCATTTCACCGCGTTCCGGCCAGGCTGACCTCGAATCGCAGCAGGCTCACCGGCGCCGCCCCGGCCGAGACCTGGACATCAATCGCCCCTGCCGGCCCCAGGTATCGCTCCGGGTGCTGGATCTCGTTTTGACCCCAGGCGAGAGGCTGCACCGCCTCCCACTCCCCTGTCCGCCAATTTCGCAAAGCTACGCCGGGGAGGGGGAGGGACTGTCCGCTAAAGAGCCCTCGGCCCAAATGCAGCCTGAGTGCTTCGACTTTAGCCGGCAGCGCGGCCGGCCAGGGTTGAAAGTGAAAGACGACGGTCTGGTTCTGGAGATACAGGCTGTAAGGTGTGGGATCAGCGGCGGTGTCCGGGTCGAGAATTTGCCATCGCATCAGCGTGGCGGGCACGTTGATCCAGTCGCCGGCGCTTGGCCCGTGCGCGGCCAGTTCGTAGATGTACAGCGTTTCGCTCTCGACTCGGCTCGCCGCGCCTCCAACCTTCAGGTTAATCGGCGCGCCATTTTGCCAGCCGACAAGCGCTACGCCGGTTGGCCGATCGGTGGGGGGGAGGCGGCCGTGCTCGGCCAAGAGCGCCGCGAGAAGCAGAAAGCGTCGAGTCACCTCTGGCCGCGCCCAATAGTCCTCGGTCCCTAAAATGCGCTCGATCAGTGGGACGTAGCGAATGGCATAACGCTGGGTGGCGCCTGCGCTCCAGGCCGTCAGGCCCGATTCCCCGGCGTTCACGGAGGTCGTCATCTGGCTGCTGGGTACAGCCGCATCCAGGATCACACTGAACTGGCGCCTTTCGCCTGGGGCCAGTTTTCCTAGCGGCGCAAAGCCTCGTTCGGCGATGAGCACGACATCCTCCAGAGCGGAGCGTCCGTCGTTTTGCACCCAACCCACCACCCGGGGCGCATCGCCTAAATCCAACGTCACCTCACTTCTCACAGTTAGGCCAGTGGCGAGCGTGGTCATGGAGAACCCCGCGAACTCCCCGACGTCGAGCCTCAGATTGGGGACTGCGCCGATTTCAGCCTGTTGAATGAGGAGGGCGGAAGCGCCCCTCGTCGGATGAAGAATCGAGAATGGCGACGAGGCGCCGGAATACGAAACGACCAGGGGCCTGAGCAAGGCTGACTCGGCCTGAAGTGAATAGCGGCCGCGCCTCGGGGCGAAAACGCCAATCAGCACGTCCGCTCTCCCGCGCGTCGCTCCCGGCGGCGCCTGTACAACCGCCAATTGGTGGACAATGACTTTGCCGCTGTGGGAGGCTTGTCCGATGGCCCAGGCCCCCAGGGTAAAGAGCACGCTCAGTCCAGCGACCGTGCCCCAGGCCCAGGTGCGCCGCTGCATGCGCGTCAGCACCATAAAGTTCACTGGCCCGACCAGTAAAGTGTATAGAAACGTGAAACTGAGTATCAGGCCTAAAGAGGGGAGGGGATAGTCTGGCACGGTCCACAGCGCCTGGTGAGCGGAAGCCCAACCGGAGATTCCGCCTGCCCACGGGGGACGGTTGATCGGTGAGGCGGTCAGGGATGACCACAGGTTGGCCCGACCTTCCCAACCGGCCAGGGCGGAAGTCGTAAAGGCGGTTACCTGCACCGACCCTCGCCCCACGTAGGACCGAATGATCAGCGGCAGGTCGTCCTGGCTGAGAAGCACATGCGCCTCCGTACGCGGCGCGAGCCGCAGCGCGGAGAATGGGCCGGGCAGCGGCGCGGTGGGAGCATAGAGGCTTAGGGCGGATGGCGAGCGGAGAACGGTCAGGCCGAGAGTTTGAGCCGGGGACAGGTCTGCCAGACCGGAGGGGATAACGCCCGCCATGAGCATCTGCCCGCCCAGTTCCACCCATGTCTGGAGAGCCGCCCGCTGCCCCTCGCCGAGCGCCAGATCGCCGCTGATGAGGAGCACATCCAGCGACTCCCAGGCCAGGGCCTGGGCCGGCAGGTCGGCTGGCAAAAGTTCGGCCACGCGCCACTGGTTGTCCAGAGCCAGAGCGGTTCCCAAGAGGGCGCTAACACTCTCTGGTTGGAGGGAGGCGCCGATCACGCCAATCAGCCGATCGCCCGGGGAGAGTGGTCGTAACTTAGCCTCGACTTCAGCCAGGAGGGCCTCACCCTGGCGCAGCCGCACGGGCAGAGAGTTCCGCGCCCAATCCAGCGGCACATACAGTTGGGCGGTTGTCACACCCTGGGCTGGAATAGCGATGGGCTGTGCATAACGGGTTGTATCTTCACCTACCACCTCGACCATGGCCTCAAGCGCCTCGCCAGGATTGTTCACCTCAATGCGCACTGGCACCCATGCGCCTGGGCGGTAGCGACCCTCGAATCCGGCTGCAGCGGAAAGAGCAGGAGAAAGGGCGGATTGGAGCGTGTTCCCCTGGGCAGCCCCATCGCCGCAGGCCACGAGCGTGAAAATGATGATGAACGGAGACAGCCGAGAAAACAACCGGGTGGGCATGAGAATTCTCAAAAAGGCAAATAGGCCTCCAATTTGTGAGGCTTGAGCGATATAATACTTGCATGGCTCTTGATTACGATCCTGCCTTCACCTCCCGTCGTTCACCTGTCCTCGCCCGCCGGGGGATGGTCGCCTCCAGCCAGCCGCTCGCCTCGCAGGCCGGGTTGTCCATCCTGATGGCGGGCGGCAACGCCGCCGACGCCGCCGTGGCCACCGCCGCCGCGTTGAACGTCGCCGAACCCACCTCCACCGGGATTGGCGGCGACATGTTCGCGCTCTATTACGACGCCCGCACCCGACAGGTGACCGCCCTCAACGGCTCTGGCCGCGCCCCTGCCGCCCTGACAATTGATCTCATCAAAGCGCAGGGCCTCGCTTCAATCAGCAATCCCACAGGGACGCTTCGCAGTCAGCAATCGGCAATCAGCAATCCCTTTCATCCACACACCATCACCGTCCCCGGCGCGTGCGCCGGCTGGTGCGACCTGGTCGCCCGGCACGGCTCGATGCCCCTCGCGGACATCCTGGCCCCGGCCATCCGCCTCGCGGAGGAGGGCTTCCCGGTCGCGCCGCTGACCGCTTACTTCTGGGCGCGCGGCGTGGAGCGGCAGTTGAACTCGGCCCCTGGCGGGCGTGAGCTGACGACCGCAGGTGGCCGCGCCCCACGCGCGGGCGAAATTTTTCGCAACCCCGGCCTGGCGCGCACCTTGCGGGCCATTGCCGAAGGCGGCAAAGAGGCTTATTACAAAGGCGACATCGCCCAGAGCATCGCGGTCGTCGTGCAGCAGGCGGGCGGCGTGATGACGGCCGACGACCTGGCCGGGCACGAGTCTACCTGGGAAGAGCCGATCAGCACGACTTACCGCGAGGTGCGCGTGTGGGAATGTCCGCCCAACGGCCAGGGCCTGGCCGCGCTCCTCGCGCTGAACATCCTCGACGGCTTCGACTTGTCTCACCTCGACCCGCTGGGCCCCGACCGCTGGCATCTGCTGATCGAGGCGATGCGCCTGGCTTTCGCCGACGCGGGCTGGTACGTGGCCGACCCCACGTTCTTCGACATTCCGCTGGCGGGCCTGCTCTCGAAGGAATATGCCGCCGAACGCCGTAAGATAATTAACCCCGCACAGGCCACGCTCGATACGAAACATGGCCGGCCAGTGGCCGGGTCGGATACGGTGTACTTCTGCGTCGTGGATGGGCAGGGGAACGCGTGTTCGTTCATCAACAGCAATTACATGGGCTTTGGCACGGGCATCGTCCCTGAGGGCTGGGGCTTCACCCTGCAAAATCGCGGCCACAACTTCTCGCTCGACCCGGCGCACCCCAACGCCCTGGCGCCGCGCAAGCGGCCTTATCATACCATCATTCCCGGCCTGATCACCCGCGCCGACGGCTCGCTGTACGCCCCCTTCGGCGTGATGGGCGGCTTCATGCAGCCGCAGGGCCACGTGCAGGTCGTCGTCGGCCTGATTGACGACGGCCTCGACCCGCAGGCCGCGCTCGACCGCCCGCGTTTTTGCATTGACCCGGCTGTGGCGGCGGGCAAGGTGAATCTCGAGGCCGGCCTCCCGCGCGAAGTGGCCGAGGGCCTGGCCGCGCGCGGGCACGTGCTCCAGGCCGGGGTCTCCGGCTATGCGCGGGCGATGTTCGGGCGCGGGCAGATCATCCGCCGCGAGCCGGACGGGGTGCTGTGGGCCGGCAGCGACCCGCGCGCGGACGGCTGCGCGATGGGATTTTAGCCGATAGCGAATGGCCGATGGCCGATAGCCCATGGCCAATGGCTACCTGCTCTTGACTATCAGCCATCTGCTATCGGCCATTTGCCAATCTTTACAGTTCTGCCGGAGGCGTGTTACAATCGCCTCGCTCGGAGCAGGTCCTCTGAACGCGCGGAGGGATGGCCGAGTGGCTTATGGCGGTGGTCTTGAAAACCACTGTGGGCGCAAGCTCACCGGGGGTTCGAATCCCTCTCCCTCCGCCAGACCCCGGGGTGGTAGCCAAGTATGGCCATAAGGCAATCGCCTGCTAAGCGATTCGGGGGATTAAAAATCTCCCACGTGGGTTCAAATCCCACCCACCCCGCCAGCGAAAAAACCGCCAGAGGATCGGCGGTTTTTTCGTTTAGGGGGCCACCTCATCCCAGGTCAGTCCCAACGCTTTGCGGGCAGCCTCCAGAAAGGCGCTCTGCGCTCCGGCGTCCAAAATAGCGCGGTTCATGGCGTCACGTGTCAAACATATTAGACTATCGTGCTGTAGAGACGCCTCGGTGGGGCGTCTCCCCCGGTGGGGCGTCTCCTGGAGACGTTCCACCGGAATGTCTCTACCGTCAACAACCTGCATGCCCACCTTACTGTTGACAACCTTTGCGTGGGCACTTGCATAGGGCTTTTTCAAGAAAGCAGTCCTCCGCGCTGTCTGTCACCATGAGCGCTGCGAAGATACCGTCTTGTTTGTCAAGCGGTTTTTCGGACTGATGCTCGATAGTCGGGGTCAAAGGGTTGTCTGGACTTGAGCACAAATCGAGCGCCGCGCCAGTTCCAGCCCGCCCTCGTCCGGGTGGCGCGACTGCTCCGGCGGGTCGCCATAGCCCAGGCCGTGATGGAAGGGGTCGGCGGTGGACACGACGACGGCGTCCTCGGCCAGGCGCGTCAGCGCCTCGATGCCCGGCAATCTTTCAGGCTGACCCCCGGCCAGGTAGGGATAACGCTCAATCACCTCCGGGCCGGCGATCCCGCGCCGTCTGGTCTCCGCGGCCCAGAAGTGCCGGAAACTGATCAGCACGTGGTCGCCGCGCCACTCGTCCCGCCCCGGCAGGCCCGGCCCCTGAATGCCCCACAGGTGCGGCCACTGCGCGGGATGTTCGCCCTGGGCGACGCGGATGCGGGCGTCTTCCATCTCGTCGGTGAAGGCGTGCAGGACGCTGACGACGACGACGCGCTCGGCGCCGCTGTCCAGGCAGGCGTGGACCGCCGCCGCAATATGGTGGCCACAGTCCGCGGCACCCGCGTGCGGGAAGACGACGATGCCGCCCGCCGCCAGTGTGGGCGCCAGGTCCCACTGCCGCGCCCGGTCCAGCAATTCCAGCGTGCCCCGCTCCCCCAGCGCCTCGTGCTCGGCGCGATAGAGTTTGTGAATCGCCTGCCGCAGTTGTTCCAGGTCGCGTTTCATAACTTGCTCCTTCGGGTAAGTTTTCTCAAGTATAGGCCGCTTGGTCCATAACGCCACAAGGGGCGAGGCCGAGGAGGTAGTGAGGCCTGGCAACTGCCTATTGATTCACGGCGCGAGTTGGCGTAGACTGACGGAGAGGCCCGAGTGGAGACACACTGCATAGTCTTAATCGTTACGTGGCTGGACCCTCTAACTTGAAGCACCCTCGGCAAAATTGCGTAATCCAGTGCCAAGTTGTAAACTTGGAATAGAAAGGACAAAGTAAAAAATGCCGGGTAGATCAACTGCTATCAGCAATGGTGAAGAACTCAAAAAGGCTGTAGTTGCGCTAAGTAAAAACCTCGGATTAGAAGCCGAAACCGAGGTAAAGGTAGGCCGAAGAATCTGGGGTGCAAAACGACACATAGACGTTGTTCTCACTTACTCCGAAACACGGCTCAGGCTTGGTATCGAATGCAAATATCAAGGCGGCGGCGGAACTGCGGAAGAAAAGATTCCCGCGACTCTGGAAGATATTCAGGCATGGCCGATAAGAGGTATCGTGGTTATTGCAGGACCGGGCTTCTCAGAAAATATGCGCGGGTATCTGTTCTCAACCGGTAACGTTGTCGATCTTGAGGATTTGGAAGATTGGCTAAAACTCTACTTCGGTCTGTAAGAGACAGCGATGGAACAAGTATTGCAAACTCAAAAAGCAAGGCCTGTACTTAAGTGGGTTGGCGGCAAAGGTCAACTATTGCCTCAACTTACAAAGCGTGTCCCCGCTAGTTTTGGCGCGTATCATGAACCATTTGTCGGCGGTGGGGCTTTGTTCTTTGAACTTGCCACACAGGGTAAGATAACGACTGCGTATTTGTCTGATATAAACCCTTCGTTGATTGATGTTTACACCGCGCTCCGTGACTGCGTTGATGACGTTATCAAGATACTCAAGCGACATCGACACGACGAAGACTACTTCTACCAGATTCGCTCTCTACAGCCCGACAAACTGAGCCTGCCGGAAAGAGCCGCCCGTGTCATTTACTTGAATAAGACATGCTACAACGGCCTGTATCGCGAAAATCGTGCTGGCGAGTTCAACGTTCCCTTTGGGCGATACAAGAATCCGGCAATCTGCGATGAGCCTAATTTGCGCGCCGTCTCGCGCATACTCCAACCAGTTTGTATTGCCCGCTGCCACTTCGCCTCCGTTTTAGAAGTAGCCCAACCCGGCGATTTTGTCTACTTCGATCCGCCCTATCACCCCGTTTCAACAACCGCAAATTTTACCTCTTATGATCGAAACGGATTCGGGGAAAAAGACCAAATCCAACTGCGGGATATTTTTTCTGAATTGACGCGAAAAGGCGTGAAGGCCATGCTCTCGAACTCGGAGACGCCTTTCATTCGCAAGTTATACGCGGACTACGCCATTTCGCGCGTCTATGCGTCAAGAGCTGTCAATTCAAAAGCCGATTCTCGCGGTAAAGTTGCTGAGGTCATCGTTTGCAACTATGACCCAATTGAAATGACACAACGCGCGTTGCTTGAAAAGCGGGCTGTCTATAAGCGCAAAGCAAAAGTGGCAAAGTCCGTTCTTGCATATTGAAGCACCGCTTCCAATCAAACGACCAACCAATCACGGGCGTGCAGGCGACCCGCGCTCCGCGCTTGTAAAACTGCCGGCCTTGTCCGCAAAGGTTCGGGTAAGCGACTGGGTCTTCCCAGACCCGCGCCAGCGGCTGATGCCCACCGTTAGGCGCACAGGCAGTTACACGGCCCGTCTGGTTCGCGAGCGATATTTCCACGAGACAAGGTCCTGTATGAGTTCCCCAGGGAGCCAAAAAGAATAGCGGAACGGATCAAGCGCTACGAGCGGGCGTTACGCAAAGAGCACGAGAAGTTCGGCTTCATCAGTGATGACTCTGGAAAGCGATATTTGCTCGGGCCGCTCTATCTGTTGTTGGGTGAGACGGCGGCAGCCGTCAGATCATTGGAGTGGTTTGAGAAGGCGTTCCCCGATGATAGAGGTGAGCCGTTTCAATACTTGTGCTGGGCGCTAGCGTTGTACCGCTCAGGCGACATAGGCGGCGCCTCTCGCAAGTTGCTCCAGACCATGTTATTGAATCTGTATCTGATTCCACATTTGCTCGGCATACCACAGGGCGAGCTGGACATCTGGCATGGCTCAAATTGGGCTGAAAAGGGTTATCTTGAATATGCGCCCCCAGAGCTATTCCGGCTGTGGGATCACCAGGCTTTGGAATGGGCGAAAGAAACTTACCAGAGTCCCAAGTTCCGCCAGGTGCGCGCCAGATATGTAGAAATCCACGAGCAACTGAGACATGAACCAGTCGGGCCAAGACGCAGCCAACTGGTGCAAGAAGCCTTTGAGCTTGAAGCGAGCTATGACTGAAAGCAAGTGTTTGGACAGCACCGGGCCTGGCGAATCCAGAGAAGCGTCATGGCCGCTATCTCCCGTAGGCTGTGCGCCTAACCCGCGCATCCAGCCGACCGGCTTCGCCTCGCTCGGCTCGCCTGCGGCTGATGCCCACCGTTAGGCGCACATTGTCTGTGGTCATTGCAGACAGCTTGAGAAAGGGGGTCGTCTATCAGCCCAAAGAGATGATCTGTTCACTGATCGCGTAAGCGGCAACCCATCGTACGATTCGCTGAATTGCGCTCTATTGATACAAAAGGAGAATCCCTCATGTCACAGAAATTGCTAAATAAAGTAGCGGTCGTGACTGGCGCCAGTGGTGGCATCGGTTTATCGATCGCTGAACATTACCTGGCGGAAGGGGCCCAAGTCATTGGCTTCTCACGGACTACAGAGAATTTGGGCGCAGTTTCCGCAAAGTTTCCGGACAACATGCTGGTGGTAGCCGGAGACGTGACCAATCGCGCAGATCTTCAGCGGTTAGTGGAGGCAGCGGTCGCCCGCTTTGGCAAGGTGGATATCGTGGTGCCCGATGCCGGTATTGTCAAAGTGGTCCCGTTTGCCGACTGCACCGAAGAGGTGATCAACCACCAGTTCAATGTCAACTTTATGGGGGCGGCGCAGACGGTGCGCGCCTTTCTGCCGTACATCAATGCCGGTGGAGTGATCCTGTTCATCACCGCCTTCTCGACCCAGGTTGGGTTCCCGGGCTTGTCCGTTTACAGTGCCAGCAAGGCAGCGGTGAAGTCCCTGGCGCAGAATCTGGCAGCTGAACTGGCCCCGCAAAAGATCCGCGTCAATTCCATTGCGCCTGGCCCCATTGCTACACCTTTCTTGTCAGGCGCGGGGATGCCGCCAGAGCAATTGCAGGCATTCGCAGGTCAGATCACTGCCCGGTTGATGCCCGGTCACTTTGGAGCGCCGGAGGATATCGCTAAGACAGCGGTGTTCTTGGCCTCCGACGATGCGAAGAATATCTACGGCCAGGAAATCGTCGTAGATGGAGGCTACACCATCGGCTGACACGTTATCGGTTGACCTCGAGGATGGTCGCACGATTATTGTTCCCATCGGCTGGTATCCGCGTTTGGCGTATGGAACGCCAGCGGAGCGTGCCAACTTTCACGTCAGCGGCGCGGGGTATGGGATTCACTGGCCCGATTTGGATGAAGAAAGGACGCTGCTGCCGACAGCGTGGCGAACTATTCGCCGGCAGTATTGGGGAGGGGGGTGAGGCCCCGCCAGCGTCTATTGATTCAGGGCGTGAGTCGTAGTAGACTGACAGATAAGCCCGAGTGGAAGCGCACGACCTGGGCTTGGATTGATAAACGGCTCATCCGGTTTTGGCCCGCTCGTCGTGATCCTGGAGGCCTTGTATCGTGAAGCTCAGCCGGCCAGCAAGAATCGCGTTAAGCGCATGGGTCGTGAGTCTATTGTCTTACAGCCTGGCCCAGGCCTGTACCCCTGCGCCGCCTGCCATCCAGGTCAAGTGCAGTAATACTGAAGTTCCAATCCTCGCTCCGGAAGACGCCCACAAAAAACTGTCCGATATCGCCGCTCTTTGTAACGAAAACTTGGCCCCTGTCATCAGCACCTTTGAGCAGCGGATTGCCGAGTCGTTTCGCATCTCTCGGCTTCTCCTTCTGAGGCGAGAATTGACTCTTGAGCCGTACTCGCTCGCCAGGGAGGCCCAAATTCAGAAGGGCAATCGCAATTTGCTTTCTTGCTCTTACAAAGACTTGGAACGAGTTGGCCAGTGGTTGATTGTTCAAGTGAAAGGCAGGCCTTACTGTCATGAGTTGGCGTATTTCACCACTTGTCCCACGATATTCTTTTCACTCAGTCGCTTTCTGTTTTTCCTCACGCTCAACCCCAATCTGACGACTCTGCCTTACTTGACCGGCTTTCTCGCGTCAATCATTCTCGTCACCGGTCTGTGGCACCAATATCTGAAGAGACGACCCACCACGAGTCGACGCGGGGTAATCATTGAGTCAATGGTGCTCCTGCCTTTGGCGCTCCTTCTGATTGCCATTCCGATAGGGCTCATCGCTCAAGTCATCGGTTGGGCGATTGGTTGTTATCTGCTGGCGCGCTGGAGAACGCAAGCGGCGAGTGCTCAACAAACAGCGTCGGCCTAAAAACGGTACAACTCAGACTCGAAACATTCCCCCGTTGTGGCCGAGATCAACAGCCTCGAATTGAGGCTTCGTCATGGATTGGCCTGGTGCAGTCCACCAGGCCGCTGCGCCAGGAAAGGAGGCGCCTATGGACCCAGGACATCTCGCTCAAAAAGTCGTTCAGACCAGCCTGCGCATCCAGCCGGACGACCAGGTGCTGATTACCACCTGGCAGCACACCCTCCCCCTCGCCGAGGCGCTGGCGCTCGAAGTCATGCGCGCCGACGCCGTCCCCCTCCTCCGCCTGCTCACCGACAACATTTACCGCGCGGCGATTGGCGAAATCGCCGAACACACGCTGCGCAAGACGCCCGAACACTTGCTTTCCGCCTACGACTCCGTGTCGGCGGTGGTTGACCTGGGCGGGCCGGAGAACCCGCGCGTCTTTGAATTGGGCGCGGCGGGCAAGGGCGCGGCCTTCCTCGAGGCCAATCAGCCGCTCATCACTAAAGCCACGGAGCGCAAAGTGCGCGGCGTGTCGCTGCAGGTTGGGTACGTCACGCGGGAGCGCGCGCACAAGTACCACGCCGATTACGAAGAATGGGTGGCCGCGCAGGACGCCGCGCTGAGCGCCGACCTGGAGCACATCGCCGAGGAAGGCCGCCGCGTCGCCGAGCGCCTCACCGGGGCGCGGAGCATCCACATCACCCACCCCAACGGCACGAACCTGACGGTGGAGTGCACGGCCCGCGCGGCCCGCGTGGACGACGGCGTCGTGGACGACGACGACGTGGAGCACGGCAACCTCTGGACCGACCTGCCGGGCGGCGCAGTGCTGATCGCGCCGCGCGAAGACAGGGCGCACGGGACGATTGTGGTCCCCTCCGTCCCGCTGTGGGGCAAGGTCGTCAAGGAGCTGGATTGGGAGTTCAAGGAGGGCCAGTTGATTGAAGTGCACGCCTACGAAAATGGGACGGTCTTCAACGACTTCCTGGCGGGCGCGAAAGCCAGCGCGCCTCTGCGGATTGGCCGGATCGGGATCGGGTTGAACCCCAAGGCCCGCTCGGTTGTGCCGGGCCTGGCCGATCACCTCGTGCGCGGCGCGGTCGTCGTCGGCCTCGGCGAGAACCGCGCGCTGGGCGGCGAGAACGCGACCGGCTTCGGCTTCGCCACTGCATTGCTCGGTGCGACGGTGGAGGTGGACGGGAAGAAATTGGTAGAGGGAGGACGATTAATCGTGTAGCCAGTCCCAGTTTTTCTTAGAACGCAGATGACGCTGATAGACGTTGATTGACGCTGATTTTTTAAACCATCAGCGGAAATCAGCGCGTATCGCGTCAGCGTCATCAGCGTTCCCTCTCCGATCGGCAAAGGAGAATGATGTTCAAATCCAAACGCCGCCCGATCACTATCCCGCAGGCGG
Organism: Anaerolineales bacterium; assembly: GCA_034435515.1. Lineage (GTDB taxonomy): Bacteria > Chloroflexota > Anaerolineae > Anaerolineales > UBA6663 > DATDRS01. The sequence goes on along the minus strand of DAOTXG010000050.1, from coordinate 10,326 downwards.
AACACGGCAAGTTGGCCGGGACGCTGGCCTGGCTGTGGGGGAACGCGCAATTTGATTTGCCCAACGTCAGCCGCGCCTCGTTTGTCGCGGGGATTGGCCTGCACGACCGGGGCTACGGGCCGCTGGATAACGCGGCCATTGGCGAGACGTCCGACGATAAGTGGTTTCAGATCACGCGCAACGGCTTCTACATGCCGTGTTCCGACCCGGCAGCCGACCTGATCACCAAGTTCCATCTGCGGCGGCTGGTCAGTTGGGGCGACTCGGCCGGGCACAAGGCCATGCTGATCGAAATGGAGGCGGTGATCGAGGCGCAGTTTGAGCAAAACGGCTTCGACCGCGAAGAGTTTGAGCGGATTGACCGCCTCACCCGGCTGTGCGACAGCCTCTCGTTTGATTTCTGCTTTGAGGCGCCGGCGGAAGGGGAGGTGAGGGTGTTTCCGAAAAACGGCGCGGGGGAGGAACTGCTCGTGCGTTACTCCGTCCGGGACGGCGACATCCGGGTTGATCCCTGGCCGTTCTCGGTGGACGCCTATTCGGGCTATCTCGTCGGCTACCGGCTGGAGAATTTCCCGGCGGTGCTCGACGCGGTGATTGTGCCGTTCAGGCTGATAAGAGGGTAGCGAAGTGTTATAATCTCCCCTCACAGGAAGGTTTAGCACTCCATGTTCCGCAACCTCATCAAAGCCATCGCGGGCGACCCGAACAAGAAGGAAATCCAGAAACATTCGGAAGTCGTCGCCCTGATCAACAGCCTCGAGCCGCAGTTCCGGGCGCTGACGGACGCCGAACTGCGCGCCAAGACCGACGAGTTCAGGGCGCGCCTCGCCGACGAAACGCGCTCAATTACCAATCCCCAATTACTTCGCGAGGCCGAGCAGAAAACCCTCGACGAAATTCTCCCCGAGGCCTTCGCCGCCGTGCGCGAGGCCGCCATGCGCGCCATCGGCCAGCGGCACTTCGACGTGCAATTGATCGGCGGCATCGTCCTGCACCAGGGCAAAATCGCCGAGATGCGCACGGGCGAAGGCAAGACGCTCGTCGCCACGCTCCCCAGTTATCTCAACGCGCTGCTGGGGCGCGGCGTGCACGTCGTCACCGTCAACGACTACCTCGCCCGCCGCGACGCGCGCTGGATGGCCCCCATCTACCAGTCGCTCGGCCTGAGCGTGGGCGTGCTGCAGGAGGCCGCGCGCACCGAGAACGGGCGCAAGGCGTTCGTCGTGGACCTGGAGCGCGAGGCCAACCAGGAAGACCAGCACCACCTGCGCCTGGTGGACCGGCAGGACGCCTACCGCGCCGACATCACCTATGGCACCAACCACGAGTTTGGCTTCGACTACCTGCGCGACAACATGGCCTACACGCTCGAGGCGCGCGTGCAGCGGGAACGGTATTTCGCCATCGTAGACGAGGTGGACAACATCCTGATTGACGAGGCGCGCACCCCGCTCATCATCTCCGGCCCGGCGCAGGACGACCCGGCGCTTTACTATCACATCGCGAAAATCGTGCGGCAGCTCAAACCGGAAGATTTTGAGATCAGCGAACGCGAGCGCTCGCTGGCGCTGACCGAAGTGGGCGAGGCGCACCTGGAGAAATTGCTAGGCCAGCCGCTGCGCGACCCCGACCGCCCGGAAGAGCTGACCCCCGAGCAGGCGCGCCTGCTCGGCCACGTCGAGCAGGCCATGCGGGCCGAGTTCCTCTTCAAGCGGAACAAGGATTACCTGGTCGAAGGCGGCAAAGTCGTCATCGTGGACGAGTTCACGGGGCGCAAGATGATCGGCCGCCGCTGGTCGGACGGCCTGCATCAGGCGGTCGAGGCCAAGGAGGGCGCGCCGGTCCAGGCCGAGAGCGTCACCTACGCGACCATCACGCTGCAAAACTACTTCCGCCTGTACGCCAAACTGGCGGGCATGTCCGGCACGGCGCTCACCGAGGCCGAAGAATTCGACAAGATTTACAGGCTCGGCGTGGTCGCCATCCCGACGAACCTCGAATTTCAGGCCACGCGGCCCGACTCCGGCCTGGTCGAGGTCGAATTCAAAGAGGACGGCCAGAAATTCCATTACTTCGCGCGCAAGGATGACCCCGACAAGAAGCCAATGCTGTGGCGGCGCAAGGATTATCCCGACGTCGTCTACCGCACCGAGGAGGCCAAACTCCGCGCGATCACCGTCGAGCTTCTCCGCCGCCATCTGGTCGGCCAGCCGCTGCTGGTCGGCACGACCTCGGTGGAACTCTCGGAGCACGTCTCCGAGCGGCTGCGCCCTGATCCCCTGCAGCGCCTGGCGCAGGTGCTGCTCATCCGCGACGCCTGGTTCGAGACGAACGACAAGGAAGAGGACGGCATGATCGTGGCCGAGCTCAAGCCGCTGGACGAGCCGCTCGACCGGCTCAACCGGCAGGAATTGGCGAAGCAGATGAAAGAGTTGGGGCTGTCCTCGAACCCGTACGGCGAGGACAACGTCGCCCGGCTGGCGCGGATTCTGGGACTCCCGGAGGAGGCGCGGCCCAACCTGGTGAGGGCGCTCCAGGCCGGCGTCAAGCACAACGTCCTCAACGCCAAGAAGCACGACGAGGAGTCGCAGATCATCGCGGGCGCAGGCGCGCTCGGCGCGGTGACGATTGCGACCAACATGGCCGGGCGCGGCGTGGACATCAAACTCGGCGGCGAGCTGGCCGAAGAGGTGCTGACCGCCGTCAACCGCGTGCTGCGCAAGGCCGGGCACGCCGACCCCTACGATCTCACTCACGAACAACGCCGGGCCGAACTCTTGAAGATCCCGGAAAGCGAGTGGGGCATCTACGAGGGCGAAGGCCGCCTGTTCCTGCAAATGATCGAGGACGCGGCGAAGGTGAAGCAGTGGGGCGGCCTGCACGTCGTCGGCTCGGAGCGGCACGAGGCGCGGCGCATTGACAACCAGCTGCGCGGACGGGCGGCCCGCCAGGGCGACCCCGGCTCGTCGCAGTTCTACCTCTCGCTCGAAGACGAGTTGATGCGCCGCTTCGGCGGGCAGAACGTCTCGAACCTGATGCAGACGCTGAAGATTGACGACAGCGTGCCGATTGCGGCCGGCATCGTCAACAAGACCATCGAGCAGGCGCAGACGCGCGTCGAAGGCTACAACTTCGACACCCGCAAACACTTGCTCGAATACGACGACGTGCTCAACGCGCAGCGCAACCGCATCTACGCGCAGCGCGACCGCATCTTCGTCAAGGAAGACCTGACCGAGGACTTCTGGGAGATGGTCACGGCGGAAGTGAACCGCCGGGTGGACCTGGCGCTGGCCGAGAGCGAAGGACGCTGGAAGCTGCTGGCCTGGCTGGAAGAGACGCAGCCCGCTTTGCCCCTCGGCCCCGAAGAGTTTTACCCCTCTTTCCTGATGAAGGTTCTCCTGCAGAGCCTGGAAGACGAAACCCCGGCGGGCCCTTCGACTTCGCTCAGGCCGCGCACTGAGCCTGTCGAAGTGGCGGGCCCTTCGACTTCGCTTCGCGGAGCACCCCTTTGGGACAGGGAGAGATTACTGGAACTCGCGCGCGCCTCGCTGGAGTCAGAACGTGAGCACCTGCTCAACGCGATTGAAGAGCAGGTGGAGCGCGCCGAGGAGCGCCTCGAGGCGCAGATCAAAGAGAGGCGGGCCGCCGCCGAGCTCGCGCTCGAAGCGTTGGAAAACGAAGCCGACGAGACGGGCAAGCCGGTGGAGGCCCGCCCGGCTTACAAGGCCGTGGGCGAGGCGCTCGCCATCGCCAACCTCCAGCCGCCGCCGGAGGCTGTGCGCAACTTCGACCTCGGCCAGTTCAAGAAGAAGCAGATTCCCATGCTGGCGGAGGCCTCAGTCTCGGCGCGCGCGCGCGCGGGCCTCATCGGCGCCATCGAGCGGCGCGTAGGCGCGCCGCTCGGCCTGAAGAACGAATTCAAGAGCGATGACACGTGGGACGAAATCCGGCGGCAACTGATCGAGGCCGCCGAGAGGACGCACACCTCTAAGGGCGAGCGGAGCCTGGCGGAGATCGAGCGCGAGCTCAAAGGCTTCCCGGAGGCGCCCTCGCCGGGGCGGCGCCTCCTCACGCTCATCAACATGGCCTACGGCACGGTCACGGCCTTCGACGCGCGGACACACCGCAAAGTCGCGCTGCGCACCCAGCGGCTCAACTACTTCTATACGGCGGCCGAGATGATCGAGGACTGGACCGCGGCCGACTTGAAAGAGGAAATCCTGGCCCACTTGCGCGGCGCGCTGGCGGCGCTCACGCGGCTGTGGGGCGAGGCCGAGCGCCGCCGCCTGAGCGGCGCAAAAGTTGCGGACCTGCCCGAGGCGACGCGCGCGAAACTGCTGGAAGCCAGGCCCGGGGCCGAGGCGCTGACGGTCGGCGAGATGGGCGAGGCCGCGCAGGCGGAACTGGGGCAGCAGGCATTCACGACCGGACTGCGCCAACTGATGCTGGCGGTCATCGGCCAGTTGTGGGTGGAGTACCTGACCTCGGTCGAGGCGCTGCGCACCTCCATTGGTCTCGAGGCCTACGCGCAGCGCGACCCGCTGGTGGCCTATAAAGGCCGGGCCTCCGAGATGTTCCAGGAATTGCTGGTGAATATGCGCGCTGGCGTGGTGTCGCGCGCGTTCACCTTCCGGCCGAGCGTGGAGGCGGCTGTGCCGGCGCCCGCCAGGGGCGCAGCCCCGCCAGGGGCGCGCCAAGCGGCAGGGAAGCCCGAAAGAGGCGGGGACGGCGGCCGGGCGGGCGCTCCAGTCCCCGCCGGGCAAGTCCCGGCCGGCGGCGAGGGCGGGGGCAAGCGCCGGCGGCGGCGGCGATAATAGGACAATCAGGTATTTGACTTCCGGCGGATTTTGGATACAGTTCTGTCAATGTCCAGAGCGGGCAGCAACTCCACCTTGCGGGCGGCGCTGGCCGCCCTCCCCAAGATTGACCTCCACCGGCACCTGGAGGGCTCTCTGCGCTTAACCACGCTCCGCGACATTGCCCGGCAGTACAGCCTCGACCTGCCCACTAACGACGTCGAAGAACTGCGCCCCTACGTGCAGGTGATGAACGACGAGCCGAACTATCGTAACTTCCTCGAAAAGTTCAACATCCTGCGCCGTTTCTACCAGTCGCCGGAGACCATCACCCGCCTCGCCTTTGAAGTCATGGAGGACGCCTACCAGGACAACGTCAAGTACCTGGAACTGCGCTTCACCCCGGCGGCGCTCTCCAAGACGCGCGGCTACCCGCTGCACGATGTGGCGCAGTGGGTGCTGCTGGCGGTGGAGCAGGCCCGCCACGCCTTCCCGGAGATGCACGTGGAGTTGATCGCCAGCCTCAACCGCCACGAGTCGCTGGAGATCGCCGAGAAGGTCACGCAGATCGCGGTGGACCACAAGGAAGACATCGTCGGCCTCGACCTGGCGGGCGACGAGGTGAACTATCCCACCGCGCCGTTCGCCGCGCTGTTCCGCGAAGCCCGCAAAGAAGGGCTGGGCATCGTCGTCCACGCGGGCGAGTGGACCGGCCCGGCCACCGTGCGCGAGGCCATCGAAGACTTGAGCGCGATGCGCATCGGCCACGGCGTGCGCGTGGTCGAGGACCCGAACGTCGCGGCGCTGGCCCGCGAGCGCGGCATCGCCTTCGAAGTCTGCCCGACCTCCAACCTGCAGAGCGGCGTCATCCAGCGCATGGCCGACCACCCGCTGCGCGACATGTTCCGGCTGAACCTCAAGGCTACGATCAACACCGACGACCCCTCGGTCTCGAATATCGTCCTGACCGACGAATACCAGGTGGTCGTCGAGGACCTGGGGTTCACCCCCGACGACGTCAAGAACACCATCCTCACCTCCGCTGCCTGCGCCTTCCAGCCGCCCGCCGCGCGCACCCGCCTCGTCAGTCGTTTCCGAGAGGCGCTCGGCCTGAACTCGGCGGCCTGATCGCCCACTTCCCCCATGTACCTCGGCTCGCTCGAAGTTCACCTCGTCTCCGACGGGGTGGTCTGGGTAGACGCCGGGGGGCTGTTTGGCCTCGTCCCGCGCGCGCTATACAGCCGCTATATCCAGCCCGACGAGCACAACCGCCTGCCGATGGCGCTGACGTGCCTGCTGCTGCGCTCGCAGGGCAAAACCATCGTCGTGGACACCGGCCTCGGCGACAAACTCGACGACAAAGAAAAAGAAGTATGGAGCCTGCAGCGTCCCCAGGGTTCTTTGTTGGAAGGGCTGGCCCGGCTGGGCTGCGCGCCCGAGGACGTGGACCTCGTCGTCAACACTCACCTGCACTGGGATCACTGCGGCGGGAACACGCGCGGCTCGCCCGAGGCCCTGCAACCCGTCTTTCCCCGCGCGGAATACCTGACTCAGCGCCTGGAATACGGCGACGCCATCGCGCCCAACGAGCGCACCCGCGCTACCTACCTGGCCGGCAACTTCGCGCCGCTGGTCAATTCGGGCCAGATGCGCCTGGTGGACGGAGACGTCCGCCTCACCGGCGAGGCGCACGCCGTCGTCACGCGCGGCCACACGCGGGCGCACATGAGCGTGCGGCTCGAGTCCGCCGGCCTGCACGGCCTGTACGTCGCCGACCTGGCCTCGTATGCGGTTCACTTCGAGAAACTGGCGTGGGTGACGGCCTACGACGTCGAGCCGCTGGAGACGATTGAGACCAAGCGCCGCTGGCAGCAGTGGGCGCTGGAGCGCGACGCGCTGCTCATCTTCGAGCACGACACGCAGGTGGTCATGGGACGACTGAGGGAAGAGGGGGGGAGGGTGAGGATGGAAAAAGTAAGCAGTAAGGAATAATGAGTAATGACTGTTTACTCCTTACTCCTTACTGCTTACTGCTTCTTCTCCCACTCCTTGATCGCCGCGCGGATGACGTCGCGTGCGTCGGGGTCGGGGATGTTGTCTACGGCGTCGTAGGCTTTGCCGTCCAGGTCAAAGGCCGCGCTGCCGCCCACACCCGCCCGGACGCGCATCCCCCGCCGCGCCAGCGGCGTCCCGGCAATCTTCGCCTGCAGCACCTCGTCAATCTGCTCGGTGATGCTCTTTGGCGCCGCGGGCAGGTTCTTCTCCATCTCGCGCAGCACCTGCATCTGCTTGAACGGATTCATGCTGGGCTTGCGCAGCGGCTCGGCTGAGGCGGCGGGTTGAACCGAGGGGGGCGGCTCGGCGCGCGGCTGAGGTTGGGGCGCAGCGCGGGGGGCGGCCTCGGCCTGCGGCTGAGGGGCCTGAGGCGTGGGCGATCCGGCAGGCGGCCCGGCGGGGACCGTGGAGAATCCCCCGGCAAAACGGCTGAGGTCGCGCAAGGTCGTCAAAAATCCCTGGCCGATAGTCGCGTCCTGGATGTCGCCGATTTTCGCATAACGTTTCCCGCCGATCTCGACGATGAGTCGCCCGGACAGGTTGTCGCGCAGGACGCGCAGGACTTCGTGCGCGTCGGCGGGTTGAGACGCCGGCGTTCCTGCTGCCCCGCTTCGAGGCTCTGCCGCCGGCGCGGCCGACGCAGCCGGGGAAGAGGCTTTGCCGCCCAGAAGTGAGGCAAGCCAGGACGGCTGGGAAGTCTGCGCAGTCCCCGCCGCTCCGCTCCGGGGCGTCCCGCCGCCCTTGCGCGCCTGCTCGTCGCGCCACATGCGCAGCGCGACGTACAAGAGCAGGCAGAAACCGGCGAAGCCGGTGAAGCCAATGCCGCAGAGAAGTTGTCCACCGCTGTCAGCAAGCATCGCTACAATCCTTCAGCACGTGTTCGGAACGTGCGACGCACTTTCGCGGACCTCCGAAGCGCAGCGTAGGCAGCAGAAGTGCGTCGCACGTGAAGCGAATCCTTCATCTTTGTTTTTGACACTTCGGGCAGAAGTGCGCGCTCCGCTGTCCGACAACGATCCGGCGGATCGGCGTCCCGCAGTTGAAGCACGGCTGGCCTTCCCGGTCATACACACGGAAGTGGTTTTGGAACCCGCCGCCGCGATAGGCCCGGTCAATGCTGGCGCCGTCGTGGCGCAAGCCCGCGCGCAGGGCCTGCCGGAGGCCCTGCCACAGCGCGCGCACCTCGGCCGGTTTGAGCGAGTCGCTGCGCCGGAGCGGGTGCAATTTGGCGCGGTGCAGCGCCTCGTCTGCGTAGATGTTGCCGACGCCCGCGATAAAAGTCTGGTCGAGCAGCAGCGGCTTGAGGGCGCGCTTCTTCGCGGCGAGCATCGCCCCCAGTTTTTTGGCCGTGAACCCCGGCGCCAGCGGCTCCGGCCCGAGGCCGCCCGTCACTTCTTCCGCCTGGCCGACCAGGAACACCTTGCCGAACTTGCGCGTGTCGCTGAAACGCAGCTGCGTCCCGTCGGCAAAATGAAAGATGGTGTGCGCGTGCCTGTCCGGCCTGGCGTCGCCGTTGACCACCGTCAGGTCGCCGCTCATCTTGAGATGGACGAGCATGACGTCGCGCGAGAGGTTGAAAACCACGTACTTCCCGCGCCGCCCCACGCCCTCGACTTTTTGGCCGGGCAGCCGCGCTTTGAAAACGCGCGCGGAGGGCCGGGCGATGTGGCGCGGCCATTTCACCGTGACGCGGGCGATGGTCTTGCCCACGACCGACGGGCCGCGCTCCCCATCCCCCTCGCGCAACTGGCGCGCGATTGTCTCGACTTCGGGCAGTTCAGGCATAGCGGGGATTATACCTCTAACGGCGGTTATTCCGTATTGCGTATTACGTATTGCGTATTGCGTGTTGCGTGCAGGCAATGCTCCATTTTTTGTCCACGAAGGACACGAAGTTTCACGAAGCCCTGCGACCCTTCGTGCGTCTTCGTGTATCTTCGTGGATTCAAAAGCGCAGTTTGCGCCCGCTCGAAGTATAATCGCCTTTACGTTTGGATAAGGAGAAGCGCTCATGGCCCCGAACCTGCTCAAAAACCCCGGCTTTGAAATGGACACTTACTTTGTGGACCAGTTCGGCGCGGTGGCCGTCCCGAAGGAATGGCAGATCGCCTTCCGCGGCGCGGGCGACCCCAAGATGCCGGGGCAGGACGCGGCCTGGGGCCAGCCGAACGCCGGGCGGCTGCACGTCAACAACGTGCCGGAGCACGAGCGGGCGTTGTTCTTCCTGAACGGCGAGCACTGCTGGAAGATCTGGACGGAAAGTTCCTATCCGTTTTATTTCACGCTGTCGCAGACGGTGACGTTGACGCCGGGCGCGCGCTATCGCTTCACCGTCAACGCCCTGCCAGACATGGTCACCGAATATGGCCCAAAGGGTAAAGTCTTTCTCGACAATCCCAGCGCCGCCGGGGTGCGGCTGACGGCGAGGAGCGGGGGACAGACGTTCGCCACCGACTACTTGGGCGGGGACAAAGCCCCCTTTGGCCGTTACACGGCGGTCAAACTTGAATTCACCGCCGCGGGGGCGGAGGCCGAGGTCGCCGTCGAGGGCTTTGGCATCTACGGCATCAAGAACAACTGCTTCTTCTTCGACGACTTCTCGCTGACCCAAACTGAGGACGCCCCGGCGCAGGCTCAACCGCCCTCCGCGCCGCCTGCGCCCGCCCAGCAATTCACCGCCCCGGCGGTCAACCTGTTGCTGAACGGCAGTTTTGAAGAGGGGCAGGCGTATTACGCCGACGACCAGAAGGACATCGCCGTTCCGGCGGGGTGGGTCTTCAACTATCACGACGCGGCGACCGAGAAAATGCCGGCGCCCTATGGCCGTCCGGCCGCCGCGCTCCTCAGCCGCCGCAAAGCGCCCGAGGCCGACCGCGCGCGCCTGTTTGCGCACGGCAACTATGCGTGGAAGGTGACGGGCGTGAACAACCCCATCTGGGTCAGCCTCTATCAAGGCGTCGCGGGCCTCCAGGCCGGGAGGAACTATCGCGCCAGCGCCTACCTCCTCGCCGACGCCAGCGCAGGCGAAGTGAACCTCACCGCGCGCACGGGCGATCAGGCATTCAGCACCGGCTGGCTGCCGCTCGGCGAGATGCCCCTGGGACAATACAACCGCGTCGAAGTCGCCTTCACCGCCGCCGCCGACCGCGTGGACTTCACGTTGGAGATTCGCTCTCAAGCCGCTCTGCCGCAGGGCGCGTGGTACGTGGATTTGCTGGCGCTGGAGCCGGCGTAGAATTGGTCGTGTGCATGTAAAACATATCAGCGCGTAGGTAGACCGACGCGGTTTAGGTGATCGATGAAGTGTCAGGCCAGTCTTCTTTACTACGTGACGCTAGTGGTCGCTCTAATATCTGTAGCGTGTCAACCCATGCAAAAGCCACTTGGCATAGGCCAGCGCCTTGATCTGAGCCTGACCGGTTCAAATGTGCAGCCGGGCTTGTTCTTCCATACGAGAAACGGTGCTGTCGCC
>DAOTXG010000049.1:0-5249 GCA_034435515.1 Anaerolineales bacterium | reverse complement strand
CTCCCCGACGGCGACATCCACTACATCCCCAACGAGGTCATCCTCACCGCCGCCGTCTCCGAGCCCTCGTGGCTCGTGCTGGCTGACTCGTACGCCCCTGGCTGGAAGGCGTACCTCCGCCCCATCGGTTCAAGCGAGAAGGACGAGCGGGAAACAAAAGTCCACCTGGTCAACGGAAACTTCCGGGGCGTCCGGCTGGAGGCCGGTGAGTGGTCAGTCCGCTTCAAATACTCCCCCGACTCCTTCAGACTTGGCGGCCTCGTCTCGTTCCTCGCCGGGGTCACGCTCCTCTTCCTCCTCGGCGTGTGGGCGTGGCGCTACTTCTATCAAGAGAGCGCCGCCGAAGGCTCGACCGCGCGCCGCGTCGCCAAGAACTCCCTCGCGCCGATGGCGCTCAACTTGCTGAACCGGGGCATTGACCTGATCTTCGCCGCGTTTTATTTGCGCGTGCTGGGGCCGGAGGGCAACGGCAAATATGCGTTTGCGATTGTCATCTTCGGCTGGTTCGAGATTGTGACCAACTACGGCCTCAACACCCTGCTGACCCGCGACGTATCGCGCGACAAACAGCACGCCAATCGCTACCTCGTCAATACGACGATTCTGCGCCTGCTCATCGGGTTAGCGGCGATTCCCGCCCTGGCCCTTCTGCTGGGCGCGCGGCAGCTCCTGCCCAACCCGCTCGCCGCCGACACGCTCTGGGCGATTGCCCTGCTCGTGATCGCGCAAATCCCGGCGACGGTTTCCACCGGCCTGAGCGCGCTCTTCTACGTCTACGAGAAAGCCGAATATCCCGCGGCCGTGGCGACCATCGCCACGCTCATCAAGGTCGTGCTTGGCGCAATCGCGCTCGTGCTGGGCTGGGGTTTTGTGGGGCTGGCCGGAACGAGCATCGTCGTCAACGTCGTCACCTTGATCGTCCTGGCGACGCTTGTCTTTCGCTTATTTCTGCCTCTGCCCCGCGTAGTAACGACTTCAGTCGTTCGGCGACTAACCCCACACAGGCGCTTCGCGGAGTCGCCGCTACAAAGTTGGGGACAAGAACTTGACTGGGGTTTGCAGCGCGGCGCGGTGCGCGAGAGTTTCCCGCTCATGCTCAACCACCTGCTGGCGACGTTATTTTTCAAAGTGGACGTGCCGCTGCTGGAGACCATCCGCAACCAGCAGCGCGCGGGGCGCGGCGACCTCGAAGTGGGCTGGTATAACACGGCCTACAAGTTCGTAGACGCCTACAACGTCATCCCCTCTTTCTTCACGATTGCGCTGTTCCCGGTGATGAGCCGCCAGGCCGCCGATCCCGCCAGCCGCGCCGACCTCAAGCGCAGTTATACGCTCGCCGTCAAGCTGCTGGTGGCGGTCGCGCTGCCGGTGGCGGCTGTCACCACCTTCCTCGCGCCCGCGTTGATTGGCCTCCTCGGCGGGCGCGATTTCCTCCCCGACGGCGCGATTGCGCTCGCCATCATCGTCTGGTCCATCCCGTTTGGGTGGATCAACAGCGTTACGAATTATTTGCTCATCGCGCTCAACCAGCAGCGCGACCTCACCAAAGCCTTTGCGGGCGCCCTTACCTTCAACGTCATCGCCAACCTTATTTTTATCCCGCTCTACGGCTATCCAGCGGCGGCGGCCATCACCATCGCCTCCGAAATTTTCGAGGGCGCGCTGTTCTACTGGTATCTCCGCCGGACTATCGCCATGCCCTGGGTCGCCCTCCTCTGGCGGCTCTGGCTCAGCGCCGGAGCGATGGCCGCGCTCACCTTTGCGCTGTGGCGGGTTCAGCCGGTGTTGGCGCTGGCCGTGGGCCTCGTCGCCTACTTCGGTGGACTGGTCGTGTTGCGGGCTTTCGATGCAGACGAGCGGGCGGTGCTGGCGGGGATTTTGCCGGAGAGGGTGAGAGCAAAATTGGCAGGGAAATCTGCACAATCACAGGGGGGGCGATAGCACGGATTTCCAGGATGAGTGGATAGCAGGCGGCCTCAATCCGTTCATTCTGGAAACCCGTGCTCCCCTGCCTCTTGCCCATCCCCACACCCGCCGCTATACTTCCCTGCGCCAACAAGCAAGGAAGGCTACCATGAGTATCGTCATCCCCGATGAAGTTCTGCAAACAACGCACAGGACGGCTAGCGAGTTCATGCAAGAAATTACTGTCTGGCTCTACTCAAAGGAAAAACTGACTCTAGGACAAGCCAGCCGCCTGGCCGGAATGAGCCAACTGCGATTCCAATGCCTGCTTGCCCGCCGTAAGATTCCCGTTCACTACGACACCGTCGATTTTGAAGCTGACTTGAAAACCCTACTCGAATTGGAGCGGCTATGATTGTCGTCAGCGACTCTTCGCCATGAGTACCGCCAGCCTTCGACCTACGGTCCACATTGGCCATGTCATTCGGAACGCGATTGCGTTCAACTTGAAAAACTGGCAGGGAAACACCGTGAACACTGATGGGCTGCTGCAAGCCGTCACGCGCTTGTTTGCGCTACTGCGTGAGCGGCAAATCAAATATGTCCTCGTCGGCGGCGTGGCTCTGCTACAGTACATCGAAGGCCGGAACACCGAAGACATTGACTTGATTATGGCCCTGCCCTCCTTGAAAAAACTGCCGGAGATTGAAGTCGCCAGTCAGGATATGTACTTTGCGCGGGGAAAGTTCGCCGAATTAAAAATTGACGTCCTGCTCACCCGCAACCCGCTTTTTGAGAAAGTCCAGAAAAGGTACGCGACCAGCCAGCGGTTTGTCGAGCAGGACATCCCTTGCGCGACGGTAGAGGGCTTGCTGCTCCTCAAACTTTATGCCCTGCCTTCACTATATCGCCAGGCCAACTTCGCACGGGTCGGCCTCTACGAAAACGACATCGCCACGCTCCTGCACGAGTACCATCCCCCGCTTGAGCCATTGTTCTCTGAACTGGCCCATCACCTCAGCGAGACCGACCTGGCCTCGGTACGCGAAATCGTCGCTGAGATACAACAGCGAATTGAACGATTCGGCAAGGGGCGGGGTGAAAGCAAATAATTCTCAAAGTTCTGTGTCATCTGAGTAACACTTGCGCCCACCCCCCAGAAGCGCCAGTGTCTGCGATTCCTCGCAAATCCACGTAATCCGTGTTTCCCAACACCTCCTCTTTCCGCCCTGGTCTCGCCCTCATCCTCTTCGCCGCTATGACGTGGGGCACGACCGGCCTCACGTCTAAAGTCCTCAATCGCCTCTCGGCTGTGGATGCCGTGAGCGTAGGCGCGCTGCGCCTGCTCGTCGCCTTCCCCGCTTTGCTCCTTCTGGCTCAAACCCTGGCCCCCGGCACGCTGCGGCTCCTGCTCAAACGCGAATGGCGCGCGGTGCTGCTCATGGGCCTGAGCATGGCGGCTTACAACGGCTGTTTCTTCGCCGCCCTCGCGCGTACTTCGGTGACGGCTGGGACTCTGCTTGCGATCTGCAGCGCGCCCTTATTTGTCGCCATCCTCGCCCGTCTCTTCCTCGACGAGCCGCTCACCCGCCCCATCTTGTTGGCGTTGGCCACCGGGCTGATCGGCACGGCGCTGCTCGTCGGCGGGCAAGGTGGGCGCGACCCCCCCATCTGGGGGGCAGGCTCAGGGCTGGCTTTGCTTCGCCTGGATTATGCGCTCGGCAATTTGCTCGCCCTGGGCGCGGGCCTGTCCTATGCGGTTTACGCGCTCGTAGGCCGCGCCACACAGGTGGGCGGCGGAACAGCCCCGGCCTCGCTGGCAGCGCTCTCATTCACCACGGCCGCCATCCTGCTCACCCCCCTAGCCCTCGCCAACGGCTTGCGCCTGCCTGCCAACTTCCCCGCGTGGGGGGCGGTGCTGTATCTCGGGCTTGTCCCTACCGCGCTGGCCTATGCGCTTTACCTGCGCGGCCTGAAAACCGTGCCGGCCACCGTCGCCAGCATCGGCACGCTGGTCGAGCCGCTCACCGCCTCCCTCCTCGCCGCGCTGTTTCTCGGCGAGAGACTCACGCCAGGCAGCTTCGCCGGCGCGGGATTGATGTTGAGCAGCCTGGCTATTCTCTCGCTGAGAAAAACTTAGCCCGACTTCATCCGAAGTCGGAGACTTCGGACTCCTCAGGTCTACGCCCCTCAGAATCTTCGCGCTCTTCGCGCCTCCTTCGCGCTCTTCGCGTTAAAGCTTTTCCTACGGGATGAAATTCGCGTTAGAGCTTTTCCAAAAACTCCTCTGCCCCCAGCCACTCAGCCGGAAACCGCACCGCGCCTCCGGCCTTGATCTTCTCCCGAATATCCGCCTGCGCTTCCGGCGAGCGCCACCACGCCTCGCCGCCTAACTGGCGCAGACGCTTGCGCCAGTGAGCCACGCGCACCGCCGCCATCACGTACCCGGCCGGGTAGAGGCTCACCGCCGCGGTGAACGGCTCGAGCCGCGCAAACCCGGCGGGCATCGCCACTCCGGTGAAGGCCTGAAAGCGCCCGGCGTAGCGGGCCTCGATCTGGGGCCACACTAAACCTTCGAGCCAGGCATCGAGGGCCGTCAGGGCTGAGGCGTTGAGCCACGTCCCGGTCAGTAACAACTTGAAGCGCCCGAATTCTACAAGCCTCTGAACCGTCGCGTCGTCGAAGCCGAACTGTTCGCGCAGAAAAAGCGGTTCGTGCAAAAGCGACTCGAACAGCGTGGAGAAAGTTTCGTGCACGCCGGAGTGGATCCAGTAACGGTCAATGAACGGCAAGTCGGCGCGGATGCCGGAAAAGTGCGCGGCGTGCCCGAACTCGTGGTACAGCATATCCATCAGATGATGCGGCGAGGCGATGCGGACGGAGACGCGCACGTCGCCGGGGATGGCGACCGGGAAGCAGAACGCGCCGGGGTATTTGCGTGGGCGGTTTTCCACATCCACCGGGATGGCCGACAGGTCAAAGCCGATGCGCCGAAAGGCGGCTTGCGTTAGTTTAACCGCCGAGTCCGCAGAGTTTTCGTTCTTCACGCTCTCTGCGGTAAAAACCTTCGCCAGCGGCTCGTACATCCGGTTGAGATACAGCGCGCGCAGTTCGGCCGGGCCGGCCGCGCGGCCAAAGACAGACTGGCTCAACGCCTGGAGCATCTGTTGAAACGGCTCGCGGCACGTCTGCCCGACGCGATGTAGAAAGGCGCGCAGGGCTTCAGGCGTCACGCCTTCGCGCCAGGCAAAAGTGTGGGCTGGTGTCAAGCCGTGGGCTGCAAAGTCCGCGCGGACCTGCGCCAATCGCTGCTCAATGGCCGGCGCCAGCGCCGCCGACCGGGC
>DAOTXG010000048.1:0-8314 GCA_034435515.1 Anaerolineales bacterium | reverse complement strand
GCGGTGACGAACACCAGCACGCCGACGGTAAGGATGAGGCGCTGGACTTCTTTGGGGCCAAAACCGATGGTCGTCGTGGTGGTCTTGACCACGTCGCGCCCCGCCACGTCGCCGCCGACGGTGACCTGGCCGTCGCTGTTGATTTCGACTTTGCCGCCAGCCTCTGGCTTGTCCGTTTCCATCGCAAGGGGGTGCTCTTCACTCATCCGATTTTCCTAAAAGCCAGTCGTCACCACAGCCTATTTTACTGCAATTACTTCCTGGGCGTTCAGGGGGCGTCTAAAAATAACTACCCTGCAGACCCTAAGGGTCTTGGAGACCCTTAGGGTCTGGGCGGAACCCATTCTTGGAGGAGTGCTCACGGGCCTTTGAGAACCAGCGGGTAGAACGCGACGTCGTTCGCCAGGCCATCCAGCGCGCGGCGGTAGGCCATTGCCACGGTGGGCAGGTTGTCCTGGTTGGCGATAGCGGCGTTCAATGCGAGCTCCACCGGGGTGGCCGCGCCGAGGCCGTGATTGACCACGTAACAGGCGACCGTATAGGCGCTGCCGGAACCGTTCTTGCGGCAGTGCATCTCCCGCCCAAAGCCCAGATCGCCCGCGTTGTAGTAAATGGCCTTGACGTCGTTAGAACCGGTGAACCCGTAGGCGGCTTTCCAGGCATCGAAGGTAGCCGGGGCGCTGATGGCGCTGTAGTATTCGCCCGCCTCGCCGCTGCTGCCCACGCCTCGACGGCTCAGCCAGGGCTCGCTATGTTTCGGAAACGCCGCCACGGCGGAAGCCATGAGCGCCGCGAGTGCGCTCAATGCCAGCAGCAGCCAGAGCAGGAAACGATTTCGCTTGCGTAACGCCGTTTTCACGATGAGCCTCAAGTGGGGGAGGAAGGATCGCTTTGGGGTCAGGCCCCTCGCAATGGCGTGAACCATTAACTATCGAAGCTGCTCCGGCCCGAACGAATCGGGCAGCAGCGCCCGCACGGTGGTGCGCTTGACGATTTCGCCCTGCAGGTTGGCGATCAGGACGACCGTGTCGAGGCCGAACTCCGAGAGGAACTGGCGGCAGGAGCCGCAGGGCATCCCATCGTTCTGGGTGACGACGGCAATCGCCGTGAACTCGCGCTCGCCCTCGGAGACGGCTTTGACGGCGGCCACCCGCTCGGCGCAGATCGAGTCGGGGTAGGCGGCGTTCTCCACGTTCGCGCCGTCGTAAATTTTGCCCGAGGCCGTAAGCAGGGCCGCGCCGACGGGGTAACGCGAATAGGGTGAGTACGACCACTGCCGCGCGTCAATCGCGCGGGCGGCCAGTTCGGCCTCTTGCTCCCTGGTCAAGGGGTAAACTGCCGGGTCAGTCATGCTGCGCCTCCTCCCTGTCTGCGGGGGCCGTATCGCCGCCGGGCGGCGGCCGGCGGCGGGCGCGTACTTTGCGAATGCGGCGGCCGGTTACCGAGAGCACATCGAACTGCACCTCGCCCGCCGGCACCGTCTCGCCGGGCGTGGGCACGTGGCCGAGTTGGCCGTAGATGAACCCGCCCAGCGAATCGCTGTCGGCGCTGGGCAGTTCCAGGCGGCACAACTCGTTCACCTCGCCGATGTTGATGCGCGCGTCGAAGATGTATTCGTCGTCGTTCACACGCTCGAACAAAGACTCCTCGTTCACGTCGTACTCGTCGCGAATTTCGCCGACGATCTCCTCGACGATGTCCTCGAGCGTCACCAGTCCCGCCGTCCCGCCGTACTCGTCCACCACGACCGCCATGTGGACGCGCTGCTGCTGGAGTTCGGCCAGCAGGTCGTCCACCTTCTTGGTTTCGGGGACGAAGTAAGCCGGGCGCAGCAGGCCGCGCAAATCGGACGAGGCCGGAGGCGTCCCGGCGTGCCACACGCGCAGCAGGTCTTTGGCGTACAGCAGGCCCACAATGTTATCAACATTCCCCTCGTACACGGGGATGCGGCTGTGGCCGGCGGAGAGGACGGCTTCCACCGCCTCGGGCGCGGGCGTCTCGACGTCGAGCGCGAGCACGTCAATGCGCGGAATCATGATCTCGCGCGCCAGCGTCTCGCCAATGTCGAAGATCGAGTAGATCATCTCCTTTTCGTCTTCCTCGATAGCGCCGCCCTCCTCGCCCGCGTCTACCAGGGTCTTGATCTCTTCTTCGGTGACGAAGGGGACGCGCTGGCCCGCCAGGGGAGCGGCGACTCGCGCGGACATCCCCACCAGCAACCGGACGAACGGCCCCAACAGCCACTCCAGGCTGGCGACAAACGGGGCGAACAACAAGGCTGCCCGTTCCGGCGCGCGCAGCACCCAGGCTTCGGGCAGGAGTTCACCCACGCCAACCACCAACAAGGCGGCCAGGAGGAGGATGGCGAGGAACGCCAGCGCCTCGGCCGGCAGCGCAGTGCTGGACCACTGGCGCAGGGTCTGCGCCAGGCCCGGCTCAAAGAGGAACGCCGCGAGGCCCGCCACCAGGAAGCGGAAGGCCGTCTGCCCCAGCCGCAGGGTCGCAATCAGCGACGTGGCGTCTTCGGCCACGCGCACGGCCAGGCCGGCGCCGCTCACCCCCTCCTCTTTCATCTGCCGCAGACGGGGCCGGGAGGCATTCACAAACGCCGAGCGCGCGGCCGCCAGGACGCCATTGACGAACAACAGCAGCGCGAGCACGGCGAGGGAGAGGAGGAAGTCAGGCATAACAGCGAATAGCAGATAGCAGATGGCGGATGGCAGATGGCAGATGGCGGATGGCCGCCGCTTAGGGCAAAGTGCAGCCGACGCGACGAATGGCCTTACTCCTTACTCCTTACTCCTTTTCGTATCACCCTGGCAGGGACGCCGACGGCCAGGGAGTCGGCGGGGACGTCTTTCGTCACGACCGAGCCGGCGCCGGTGCGGGCGTTGCTCCCCAGCGTGACCGGGGCCACGAGCATGGTGTCGCTGCCGATGAAGGCGTCGTCGCCGATCACGGTGCGACTCTTCTTGACGCCGTCGAAGTTGCAGGTGATCGTCCCGGCGCCGATGTTCACGTTCGCGCCGATGGCCGCGTCGCCGATGTAACTGAAGTGCCCCATCTTCACGCCGGGGCCGAGCGTGGCGTTCTTGACCTCGCCGAAATTGCCCATGTGCACGCCACGCTCCAGGCGCGCGCCGGGGCGCAGGTGCGCAAACGGGCCGACCAGCACCTCGTCGGCGAGAGACGCGCCTTCGAGCACCGAGCACTCGACGCGGCAGGCGTTCCCGAGGGTGGCGTCGCGGAGGATGGTGTTCGGGCCTAGCACGCAATTTTCGCCGACGACGCTCCGGCCCCGGATGTGCGTGTTGGGCCACACCACCGTGTCGCGGCCCAACTGTGCGGTCGGCTCGATGTAGGTCGTCGCCGGGTCAATCAAGGTGACCCCCGCGGCCATCCACTGCTCGTTGAGGCGCTGACGGAGCGCGGCTTCCGCCTGCGCGAGCTGGGCGCGGGTGTTGATGCCGAGCGTCTCGGCCTCGTCGTCGGTGGTGACCGTCGCGACGTTCCCGCCCTCCGCCGCGGCCAGCGCGACGATATCCGTCAGATAGTATTCGCCTTTGGGCGAGAGCGGCAGGCGCGGCAGGGCCTCCCACAACCAGTTGGCCTCAAAGCAGTACGCGCCGACGTTGAGTTCGGTGAGGCGCAGTTGCTCTGGCGTGGCCTGCGCCGCCTCGACAATGCCGGTCACGCGGCCGTCCGCGCCGCGCACCACGCGGCCAAAATCGCTGGCGCGCGGCGAGACGAAGGTGAGCATAGTGAGCGGGCCGGGGTTGCGGCTTTGCGCCTCGACCAGGGCCAGCACCGTTTCGGCCCGCAGCAGCGGCATGTCGGCGTAAATAACCACCACCTGATCGCTCCGCCCTTTGAGGATGCGCTCGGCCTGCTGGACGGCGTGGCCCGTACCGCGCTGCTCAGCCTGGGTCACGTACTTGACCCGGTCGCCGAGGGCCGCGCGCACCGCGTCCGCTCCGTGGCCGACGACCAGCGCCGGCGGTTCCGGGGTGACCGCGCGGGCAGCCGCCAGAGCATATTCGACCATCGGCTGGCCGCCGAGGCGGTGGAGAACTTTTGGAAGCGCAGACTTGAGGCGGGTTCCTTGCCCCGCCGCGAGAATCATGACTGCAAGCGTCATCTTATCTCCTTAATTTTGGCTGCACAGGACGTGAGGTCCGGCCGGGCCGAGGTCGGGAGGCGGCCAGGAGTAAATGGATTGAAACTGAAGCGGGTGCTCGTCGGGAGCAGAATCCATCGGGGCGTGCGCCGCCGGAGCCGGGACGGACTCGGCGGCGCGGCGTCAGAAAGCGTCCTTATACTTGCTCAAAGTCCGCGTCCCTTCGGCTTAGCTCAGGGCGGGCCCTTCGCGAAGCGCCCCTTTGGGGCGCGGACCCTTCGGCCCACCGCGGGGACGTGGTTGGGGAGCGTATGCGGAGACTTTCTCAGGCTGAGGCGCCTGGACTCGAACCAGGATTCACGGATCCAAAGTCCGGTGTGCTGCCAATTGCACCACGCCTCAAGGGTCTGCGCAGATTATATCACAGCGTGGCCTCTCGCCACAGCCAAACGTAGGACAAGCCGCTGGCTTGTCCGCGCTTGGGACAATCTAGCACGCGAAGCGTGTCCTACTACGAATCTGCGCGGGTCAGCAATTTACTTCTTGGGGACCAGTCCCAGGCGCTCGGCCTCTTCAAAGGAAATCGCGCCTGAAGTGGGGGGGGCCGCGTCCTCGCCAGTAGCGGCCTCCCAGAACGAGTCGGCGTCCTGGGGGGCGGCTTTCGTTTTGTCGAGGGCAGCGTCGAGCGCCTTGAGCTCCTCTTCACCGGGCGGTTTGGCGGTTTCTTCTTCAACTGCCGCATCCCAGAAAGAGGCGGCCTCCTTCGCAGCCGCCTTGCTTTTGGCCAGGGCTTCTTCCAGCGCCTTGAACTCCGCTTCGCTGAGGGGTTTCAGCGGCGGCGGCGCGGGTTTCTCTTCCATCACCGGCGCTTTGGGCGGCGGCGGGACGGCAGCTTTAGCGGCGGCCGCGGCGCGTGCGGCGGCAATCGGCGAATCCTTGTCCAACGCTGGAGCGGGAGGCGGTGGAGCAGGCCTGGCTGGAGTCGGGGCAATGGCCGGTGGGGTGGCGAGGTCCACCCCCGGCGTGAGTGTGCCGCCCGCGGTAACCAGCAAGTTGAGCAGGTCGTCGGCGCACTGGCGGCCATAGCGCATGACCGGCCCCATCTGCCCGGCGCCGCGGTCGCCGTCGAAGACGATGACCAGCGCAAAATACTGCCCGACGTTGGCGGCGTAGATGTCGAAATCGTCGCCGTCGAAGAAGTGCACGTTGCTGGGGATGAAGCCGCCGATGAGCCGGCTCAGTTTCATCGCCGCGTCGAAAGCGGCCATGAGGTGCTTGAACGCTTCCCGCGTGTCTAGCTGGGGGAGGTCGCCGGCGCTCATGATGACTTTCCCGTCCCGATCCACGACGAATACGGCGTTCGCGCCGAGGTCGCGGCGGAGGGTCGTGAGGCGCTCGGCAGAGCCTTGCTGCTCTTCGGCTAATTGAACACCTGCGCCGGGTGAGGCCGGCTCGGCAGCGGCAGGCGCAGCCGGTTCAGACGGTTTTTCCCCGAGCGCGCTCTGGACGGCGTTGAGGAAGTTGTCCATCGTGATGGGCTTGGTGAAATACGCGCTCACCCCCAGCCGTTCGGCCTCGGCCCGGTTCTGGGGGTTGGCCTGCCCGGTGATGACAATGGCCTGGGCTTTGGAATCCATCCGGCGCAGACGTTTGATCACCTCCAAACCGCTCATGCCGGGCAGGCGGACGTCGGTGATGAGCAAATCCACGCCGCCGCGCCCGATCTCCAGCACCGCTTCCTCGCCGGACGGCACAGCCACGACGATGTAATCGCGTCCGAGCGTGTCCAGCGCGGCGCGCATCATGCGCGTGACGCTGCGCTCGTCGTCAACCAGCAGGATGTGCTTCGAGGGCATATCAAAGATTTTAGCACAAGGGGCGGGGAAAGGAAACTGGGGGATCGCGTATTGCGTATTGCGTATTGCCTATCGCCTATCGCTTATTGCGCGTCGTGTGGCGCGCTTCCCAGGCGGCGAGGAGGCCGATGAGGAGCAGCAGAGTGCTGGTCACGATCAGGCCGCCTTCGGGGCCGAACGCGCCGCCCGTCCAGAGGGCAGGGCCGGTGGTTTCCGTTTGCAGGATGGTCTCGAAGTTAAGCCCGCTGACACGGAAACCGAACAGCGGCCCCTGGGCATAGTTCCACATGAAGTGGTAAGCGATGGGCAGCCACAGGCGGCGCGTCAGGCGGTACATCAGGCCGAAGGCCGCGCCCGCGAGGACGAGGTTCGCCAGCGGCAGGCCGCCAAAGCTGGGATTGAAAAAGTGAGCCAGGCCAAACAGCAAGGACGAGACAACTAACGCCAGCCGCCACCCGCGCCACGCTTCGAGCGTTTGCAGGACGTAGCCGCGGAAGACGATTTCCTCAATTGCCGCCGCCGGGAGGAGCGCGAGGAACATGACGAGGAGCACGCCGGCGACCTGGGACGCGGAGGCGAGCACGCCCACCTCGGCCCAGCCGAGGGTGAGATGGATCACCAGGATCAGCCCCATGGAGGCGAGCGCCCCCCCAAGGCCCCAGGCCGTTTCCCCCCACAGCCCCTGGCGCGCAAAGCCCAGGCTGCCCAGCGAAGCCTGATCCAGCCAGCGGCGGAAGGCCCAGGTGACGACGAGCGCCCACAGCAAGCCGGAGAGGCTCAAAAGAGCGAGCAAAGGCGGCGGGACGTCCCCAGAGGCCAGCGCCTGTCCAAGGCGCGCTGAATCATCGCCCGTGAGCCAGGCCAGCGCCGCCGCCGCGAATGTATACACGACGACCAAAACAACCTGAACCGCGACCGAGCCGATTAGAGCGGCGAGAAGGTAAAGCGCGATGCGCCAGGCGGGGTGGAGCCGGCCGTCGAGGAGGAAGAGGCGGCGCATATGTGAGCGAGTCAGTTGGCTTCAGCCCGCTTCGCGTCCACGCTTTCAGCCGGAGAATTCATTCTCCGGCCAAAGCGGCGAGCAGTTACAGCCTGTAGTTTACTCCACGCGCCAGCAGGCGACCCAATGGTCGGGGCTGACTTCCTTGAACTGCGGCTCTTCCTGCGCGCAGTGGGCCAGGGCCACCGGGCAGCGCGGGTGGAAGCGACAGCCACTCGGCGGGCGGAGCGGGCTGGGCACATCGCCCTTCAAAATAATGCGCTCGCGCTTGAGCGTCGGGTCGGGGATGGGAATGGCCGACATGAGCGCCTGCGTGTAGGGGTGCAGCGGATTGCGGTAAAGTTCGTCGCGGTCGGCTAGCTCGACCATCTTGCCCAGGTACATCACGGCCACGCGGTCGGAGATGTGCTCGACGACGCTCAGGTTGTGGGCGATGAAGAGGTAGGTCAGGCCGAATTCCCCTTGCAGTTCGCGCAGGATATTGAGCACCTGCGCCTGGATGGACACGTCGAGCGCGGAGACCGGCTCGTCGCAGATGATGAACTTGGGGCGCAGGGCCAGCGCGCGCGCGATGCCGATGCGCTGGCGCTGACCGCCGGAGAACTCGTGCGGGTAGCGGCGGGCGTGGTAGTCTTCGAGGCCGACTTTGCGCAGGGTGTTGATGACGACCTCGAAGCGTTCTTTGCGATTGCCCATGCCGTGCACCAGCAGGCCCTCGGCGATGCTCTCGCCGACGGGCATGCGCGGGTCGAGCGAGGAGAACGGGTCCTGGAAGATGATCTGCATGTTGCGGCGCAGGGCCTTGAGTTCGCGCGGTTTGGCCTGGAACACGTCCTGGCCTTCGTACAGCACCGTCCCGCTCGTCGCCGGAATCAGCCGCAGGATGGTGCGCCCGACCGTGGTCTTGCCGCACCCGGACTCGCCGACCAGCCCGAGCGTTTCGCCCTCCTTGATGGTGAAGGAGACGTTCTCCACAGCCTGCACCCAGGCGACGATGCGCTGCAGCAACCCGCCGCGCACAGGGAAGTATTTGACGAGGTTTTTGACCTCGACCAGGTCCTTCTTCTTGCCGCCGTTTTCGCCCACTTTCCGGTCTAGTTGCGTCGTTGCCATCCAGGTCTCCTCGGCGGGTTAGAGTGGGGAGTTAGAG
Organism: Anaerolineales bacterium; assembly: GCA_034435515.1. Taxonomy (GTDB): domain Bacteria; phylum Chloroflexota; class Anaerolineae; order Anaerolineales; family UBA6663; genus DATDRS01. Next base: position 191 of record DAOTXG010000048.1, on the reverse strand, counting down.
TTAGAGTTAGAGTGCGGGGCATCTTCCACACTTCCATACCCACGCACTCCCATACATCATTTGCCAGTCAGCGGCGCGGTGTGGCCCGAAGCCGGGTCGCTGTGATACAGCCAGCAGCGCACCAGGTGGTCCGGCGCGACCGGCTTGAGTTCAGGCAATTTGTCAATGCAAATGCTGAGGTTGTGCTCGAC
>DAOTXG010000047.1:0-5955 GCA_034435515.1 Anaerolineales bacterium | reverse complement strand
GAGGCTTCGAGCAGGTCAAGCGCGGCCAGGCAGGCGGCGGCGTCGGGCGCGGTAACCGCCGAGGAGAAGAGGAAGGGCCGCCCGCGCTGGCGCAGCCACTCGACCACCGTTTTGTTCCCCGCGACCACGCCGCCGACGACGCCGAAGGCTTTCGAGAGCGTCCCGACCTCAATGTCCACTCTCCCGTGCAGGCCGAAGTGATCCACGATGCCGCGCCCGCCCCGCCCTAGCACACCTTCGCCGTGCGCGTCGTCCACCATGAGCAGAATGTCTTCGGCCTGGGCGATCTCGTAAATCTCCGGCAGGGGGGCCACGTCGCCGTCCATGCTGAACACGCCGTCGGTGACGATGAGGGCGCGGCGGTAGCCGTTCCTTTTCTCGGCGGCGATGGTTTCTCGCAGATGCGCGGGCGAGTTGTGGTCGTAGGCGGCGATCTTTGCGCCGGAGAGGCGGCAGCCGTCAATGATCGAGGCGTGGTTCAGCCGGTCGGAGAAGATCACGTCTTCTTTGCCGGCGAGCGCGGGGATCGTCGCGAGGTTGGCGTTGAAGCCGGATTGGAAGGTGATGGCGGCCTCGACGCCTTTGAACGCGGCGAGCCGCCGTTCGAGCTCGACGTGCAGGCTCATCGTCCCGGCGATGGAACGCACCGCCGCCGGGCCGACGCCGTATTGTTTGACGGCTTCTTGCGCGGCCTGGACGAGTTTGGGATGGTTCGCCAGTCCCAGGTAGTTGTTCGAGCAGAAGTTGAGCACCTGTTTGCCATCCACCGTGAGCCACGCGCCCTGCGGCGAGCTAAGCGTGCGGATGATGTTATACAGGCCCTGCTGGTGGAGGGCGTCGAGTTCGGTAGAGATCCAGTCGAGTTTGGACATAGGGGTCTCACACTATTTTGATCTTTGTACCCGCATTCTCAGCGCAAAACAGCATTTAGTGGATGTTCCACGCTCAAAACCGAAAACACGTCCCAGGCTGAAATGCGCCTTGCCTATTGCCTGCCGCGATTATACCTATTTCTCGCCCTGACGCTACAACAGTCCAACGAGACTTGGCATGAAAACGAGATTTCACCTATGAAGACGAGCACGGCCTACTTCCTGGGGGATGCGTTGGGGAGCGTGCGGCAGTTGACCGTTGCGCGTGGCAGGGGCGGCTGGCGCTGGCGCGGTGGTACGACCCGTATGGGACGCTGGCGAGCAACCGGGGGGATGCGGCGACGATGTATGGGTTTACGGGGGAGGGGGGCGCGACATGGACAGAGGCGCGGAACACGCCGACGCTGGAGCCGGGAGTATAGCGGGTAGGCATTTTCGCCTATAGATGCTTGCGCGGGTAGGTGGATGCAATTCTGCCTCCAGCGGCTGCGGCCCCTGGTGATTGCCTGCAAGTTGTGCTCGGGGCGGATTTGCACGCCCTTCAGGCAGTGTCGCCGGACGCTTTGCGCAAATCCGGCGGGAGCAAGAGATGTGAATAATCACCAGCGCAGCCCCTATTGCCAAATCGCCCGCGCCTCGTTATAATGTTGGGCAACGGGCGGTTAGCTCAGTTGGTTAGAGTGCCGCGTTGACATCGCGGAGGTTCACAGGTTCGAGGCCTGTACCGCCCACTGGCGGCGGATGGCGGATGGCAAATAGCCGATAGCAATTTGCCAGAGGCCATCTGCCATAAGCCATACGCTGTCTGCCATAAGCCATCTGCTATACGCTAAGCGCGACGACCGGGACGAGTAGTGGCGACGAGCGGCTTCAGGGAGGCCAGGGCCTGAGACTGTGAGCCGGGCCAGCCGCAGCGCGACGAAAACCCCCCGCGAGCGTGACCCCCAAACGTAGGGCAATCTGCCAGATTGTCCCCACGCAGTAGGGCAAACGGGCCGGCCCGTTACAGCCGCTAGAGATAGTCGGGTAGTCGGCTGGTCGAATGGTCGGGTGGTCGGGCGGTCAGGTAGTCGGATGGTCGGGTGGCCATTTGACCACCTGACTACCAGACTACTAGACCACCAGACTACGAGACCACGTGACCAAAAGACTACACGACTAAACTTGGGTGGAACCGCGTGAGTCAAGTTGACTCTCGCCCCAAATGTGGGCGGGAGTCTTTTTGTTTACCGGGAGGAATGACGATGACCGAAGATAACACTACTTACACTCTCAAGCGGCGCCGGTAGGGACCATACGACCCGCCGGACGCCGCAGGCCAGGGCAGGCACAGGCCCAGGGCAGGGGCAGGCTCAGGGCAGGGGCAAGCCCTGCCCCTACAGAAATCGTCCGGCGGGAGTCGGTATGGCGGCTCCTGGCCCGCGGAGACCGGACAGGTCTTTGGAGACCTGTCTGGTCTGAAACAAGGCGCGGAGACCGGACAGGTCTTTAGAGACCCGTCCGGTCTGAAACAAGGAGTCGACAATGAACAGCAGCGTCCTTCCCGAACTGGAGGCCCGCGTCGGCGTGGTGTTTCCGGTTGATCAGTCAGTCGAAGACGAATGGGCGCGCGTCAACGACTGCGGCGCGCCCGGCCCCAGCCGCGACGAGCCTGAGTTGTTCTATCAGGATGCAGATGATTGGTTAATACACGGATGACACGGATACGCTTCGCGCGGATTTCATAGAAAGAAAAAAATCCGTGTGCCTCCGTGCGCTTCGCGGTCCGTGTCCCAAACAAGAAAGGTAGGCCAGAATGCCTGAGAAACTCAAAGAACGTTACGAAGAATCCGACCTCTACAAAATCCGCCACTCGTGCGCGCACGTGATGGCGCAGGCGGTGATGGAGATGTTCCGCGGCGAGGCCAGGATCGCCATCGGTCCGCCGGTGGCCGACGGCTTTTACTACGACTTTGATCTGCCGCGCTCGCTCACGCCCGAAGACCTGGAGGCCGTCGAGAAGCGGATGCGCGAAATCGTCGCGGGCAATCATCCCTTCGTCCGCCAGGAGGTGGGCGCGGACGAGGCGCGGGCACAGTTCAAAGACCAGCCGTACAAGCTGGAATTGATTGACGGCCTGGAGCAAGGCGGCGTGGACGAGTACGGCAACCCCACGGCGGATAAGCCAGTGATTTCGTTCTACACGCACGACACGTTCACCGACTTGTGCCGGGGGCCGCACGTCGAGCACACCGGGCAGATCAACCCGGCGGCGTTCAAGTTGATGAGCATCGCGGGCGCGTATTGGCGCGGGGACGCAAGCCGCCCGCAGTTGCAGCGCATCTACGGCACGGCGTGGAAGACGGCGGACGAGCTCGAGCAGTACCTCTGGAAACAGGAGGAGGCTAAAAAGCGCGACCACCGCAAGCTGGGCAAGGAACTTGGCCTGTTCTACTTCTCCGAGACTGTGGGGCCGGGCCTGCCGCTCTTCACGCCCAGGGGCGAGATCGTGCGCTATCTCATGGAGTCGTACGTGCGCGAGACGCAGACGAAGTATGGCTTCCAGCACGTGTGGACGGGGCACATGGTCAAGGAGGACTTGTATAAGAAGTCCGGCCACTACGACAACTATCGAGAGGTCATGTTCCCGCCGATGGAGGATGAGGGCGTCAAGTACCGGCTCAAGCCGATGAACTGCCCCAGCCACATGACGCTCTACAACGAGATGGGCAAGCACTCGTACAAGGAGCTGCCGCTGCGTTTCGCCGAGTTCGCCACGCTCTACCGCTACGAGAAGACGGGCGAGTTGAGCGGGCTGACGCGCGTGCGCTCGCTCACGCAGGACGACTGCCACGTCTTCTGCCGCCCCGACCAGATTCAGGAGGAGTTCAGCCTGTGCCTGAGGCTCATCCGCGAGGTGCTGAACCGCTACCAGTTCGGCGATTACTACGTGCGGCTCTCGTTGCGCGGGGAGGGCGGCAAGTACGTGGAAGACGCCGAGAAGTGGGCGCAGGCGACCGAGGCGCTGCGCGCCGCGCTCGACGCGAACGACGTCGAGTACGAGGCGGTTGAAGGGGAGGCCGCGTTCTACGGCCCCAAAGCGGACTTCATCGGTCGCGACGTGCTGGGGCGGGAATGGCAGCTCTCTACGTTTCAAGTAGATTTCATCCAGCCCGCCCGGCTGGGATGCGAGTATATCGGCGAAGATGGCCAGCCGCACACGCCAGTAGTGCTGCACCGTGCGGTGACAGGTTCGACGGAGCGTTTCATGGCAATGCTTATCGAGCATTACGCGGGCGCCTTCCCGGTGTGGCTCGCCCCCGTGCAGGCGATGATGATTCCGGTGGCCGATCGGCACATTCCCTATGCGCGCGAAGTCGCGGAGAAACTCAAGGCCGAGGGCCTGCGCGTGGAAGTGGACGAGCGCCCCGACCGGATGCAGGCCAAAATCCGCGACGCGACGCTGCAGAAGATCCCGTACATGCTCGTCGTCGGCGACAAGGAGCAGGCGGCGAGCGCGGTCGCGGTGCGTTTGCGGAGCGGGGAGGATTTGAAATCCAAGCCGCTGGCGGAATTCGTGGCGCTGGCGAAAGTAGAGGCCGCGAAGTAGAGTCAACGGATACCTTCGGCGGATATAAACGGATGAAAGCAGAGGCAGGTCACGCGCAAGCGTGACCTGCATTTTTACCGCATTTGCGCGATTTTGGGCTATACTCATGGCATCAGTCTGAATAGAGACTCAGCAGATCCAATTTTTTGAGGAGAGAGGCACGCCTACGCGCCGAATCAGGCCGCACCTGGGGGTGCTTACTCCTCAAATTTGGATCTACACAGGCCTTTCAAGAGGCAATACTGTTTAGATAAGGCTCCAAGCCCGCGTCCCCGCGGGCGGTCCAACCGCGAGGACGCGGTTGGAGAGCGCTAACTAAACAGTATTGTTTCAAGAGGATACGTAACCATGACCAACTCGCTGCGCTTGATGTGCGTCTTTGCCCACCCGGACGACGAGACGCTGGGCGCGGGGGGGATGCTGGCGAAGTACGCCGCCGAGGGGGTGGAGACTTATCTCGTCACGGCCACGCGCGGCGAGCGCGGCTGGTTCGGGGACGAGAAGGACAATCCGGGGCTGGAGGCGTTGGGCCGGATGCGCGAGGCTGAGTTATATGCGGCGGCCAAAATCCTCGGCCTGCGCGAAGTCAATTTCCTGGACTACGTGGACGGCGACCTCGATCAGGCAAACCCCGCCGAGGCCATCGCCAGGATTGTGGGCCACCTCCGCCGGGTGAGGCCGCAGGTCGTCGTCACCTTCCCGCCCGACGGCGCTTACGGCCACCCGGATCACATCGCCATCTGCAAGTTCACCCAGGCGGCCATCGTCTGCGCCGCCGATGCGGCTTATGCGGATAGTTCGCTCCCGCCCCATCGCGTCTCCAAGTTGTATTACATGGTTGACGCCAAAGCGCTGGTAGACCTTTTCGTGTCGCTCATGGGCGGCGACATCACCATGTCGGTGGACGGGGTGGAGCGGAAGCAGGTGGCCTGGGACGAGTGGGCGGTCACCACGCGGATTGACACCTCCGCCCACTGGCGCACCGTCGTCCAGGCGATCTTTTGTCACCAGACCCAGCTGCCTTCGCTCGGCTCGGCGGTGGACTGGCCGGATGAAACTCACCAGCAGTTATGGAGTCAGGCGACGTATTACCGCGTCTTCAGCCTGGTGAATGGGGGGCGAAAAGTGGAGCGCGACCTCTTCGAAGGCTTGCGTTGAATAGACTCTCCCGGAAATAAAGTTCTTTGCCACGAATTACGCGAATTGGCGCGAATCTTTCGTGGACTTCGTGGCGAAACCTTCGGAAAGCGCTAACGAGGCTTCGCCTCAGACCGACGAGATGTACCGGGTTAGGACAAGGGGGTTCCAGTTGTGGGAACGAGTGGAAAGCGGTATAACCGCTTCCGTCTAGCACCGCTGAGCGATGAGGTGGCCTCAAGAGGCACCCCCACAACCGGAACCCACGATGAGTCTACCACATACCGCCTCCGAAATCCTGCGCGACCACGTGACCTTGGAAGTGGAAAGCATTGACCGGATGTACCTGAACGTCTA
>DAOTXG010000046.1:0-2535 GCA_034435515.1 Anaerolineales bacterium | reverse complement strand
TGATCGCGTGGATGGACGGGAAGGGCAGTCATCAGATGTCAGTTTGAAGGAACGTCTATCAATGCTTGTACTCTCGGCTGGCCGTATTCCGCTCCGCCTGTTTTGACGTGCAGGTTGGGCAGAATCGCCGCTTCGCCCTGCCCATGCGTATGGCCGCAGAGGACCGTCAGGTCACGTTCAGGATGCGCGCGCATGACATCCACGAGAACGTCGCCAACGACTTTACAGGTGAAGTGCGGCAGGAACTCATCATCCGAGATCTGTCCTTCGTGCCAACAGGCGCTCTTGAACGGCGGAACGTGGGTCAAGAGCAGCACGTTGCGGTAAAGCCTCAACGCCTCCGGCAGCCAGCGCCGAACGTGCCTGGCGGCTTCGTCGCCGAGCGAGTTCAGTTTGGCGAAACGTTCCGCACTGGAGAGACCGGCCAGTTCCTCAATGAGAAAATAGTCGTTGAGCAAGACCTGGGAGGCGCCGCCATTCCCCAAACGGCCATCCGCCCAGGCGTCATGCCCCATGAGTCCTGTCCGGGCCGTCAGTTCAACCACGCCTTCCAGGGTCAACCAACGCAGCCAGCGGGAGCGTCGAGTCAGGCTTTCGACAGCGGCGCGCACCTGGCGGATAGACCCGTGATAGAAATCATGATTCCCAAGCACAAAATACGTCGGGAGCTGCAGTTGCCGCTCCAGCATCAGGAGATACTCTTCAAGATGAGGAGCAATGCCAATATCCCCGCCGATAAGAACGCAGTCCGGGGACAAGGCCGTTATGCTGGCGCATAAACGGCGGATTTTATTGGCCGAGGGGACGAACTCCAAATGAATGTCGGTGAGCCAGGCAACGCGCTTCATGAACGTAGATAGGGCGGCGCCATCCGCTACGCGAAGCGGCTACCCCATCCGCTGACCAGCGGGCGGGCGCTCGTCGGCAGCGGCCGGTCAGCCGCTTCGCGTGGCTGCGCGTAGCAGATTAGCGGATAGTAACTGACTGATTTGCTTTCTTAAATCACACCTGCCCTTGCGGGCGGTGCAAGGGTCAGCGAAAATCAGCCTGGATCAGCGTTATCAGCGTTCAAAAGAATGGTGGGCTGAGCAATTACCACGGCTGAATAAAATCCTCCGGCTCCACCCCCAGCGCGTCGGCCACGCGCGTGATGTAATTGAAGTAGGCGATGACCTGCGCCGCGTCGTGAAGGGCGCGGTCGTCCAGGCCGTGCGCCCGCAGCGCGTCGAGGTCGGCGGGGGTCAGGTCGTGCTGGTGGTGCGTGAGTTTGGCGGCGAACTCGCACAGCGCGCGGTCCACCGGCGTGAGCGAGGCGGTCCGCCAGTCGCGGGCGACGGCGTGGACAAAGACATCCGCCTCCGCCGGGTCGTTCATCACCTTTCCGACCTCTTCCCGGAGGTCGTGCGCGTGGGCCTGCGTTCAATAGTCGCAATGCAGTTCAGCGGAGACGACCGTCGCCAGCATCTCGCGCTGGACGCGCGTCAGCGGCGACTCGCCCATCATGATCGTGACGTAAAAGGTGATGCTGTCACGCATGGCTTTTGGGTTCACCGACATGATGTGGACGATGTGCCAGACGCGGCCGGCCCGCTTGAGCGCGGCATCAAACTGCGCTTTGAGCAGGCCGGTGGCTTCGCTAATGGGGATTTGTTTGATCCAGGGCATTGCTACTTCCTTTCTGGTATGTGCAAAGGGTCTCTGGAATACTACCCCGATAGTGAGAAAAGGTCTATAATCCCCACCGCTCAGGCACACCAGACGCCGCCCAATAAATTGACCAGTCGGGCGGGGCCGACGCGGTAGGGCATGTGGCGTGGGTATGAAAATACTCCGGGCCGTTCGCTGCTATCGCGGGCGGCTCGGTTTTGGTACCGTTGGCTGATCTCATCTCCTGACGAACAGAGTGTTGATGGCATGAGAACATGTCTACACCCAATCGGAGAACTCAAGACGATGCCCACTGAAGCCGATAGCGGCCAATCAAACGGATCAACACAGGTCATTCGGCCATCGTCAATTCCATCAGACGAAGCCTTCGGTATGCCCACGATTTGGCAAACATATTCGTTTGCGCCTGAATGGTTCGCAGATGCTCTGCACGAGGCTGGGCAGACAGGCAATCATCATGCTCGTCGTCGAGAAATTATCTTTGCTGTATGTTTTGCAGAGAGCTATTTAGTCGAGTGGGTGCGTGACGAGGTCCTAAATCGCGACTTCAATCTGCTAAACCAGTATTTTCCACCTGGGGAGTCATTAGTGTCAACTTAAGCGATTTTCAGGTGTTCGGCGCGCGGCGGTGGGCGGCCTAGACATAAATGGGTCTTCCGGGTAAAACAAGGGGTGGACGACCGACTGGATTACCCTGGGAGACCCAGCATGAGTATAACCAAATCGCCGTCGCAACGGAAAACGAAACCGTCGGCCAAACCCAAAGGGCAACGGTTCCACCAGGCCACGCTCAAGGAACGCCGGGCCAACGTAGCACCGCCCCTGCTCACGCCCGACCAGCAAGTGATGGGTCAATTGTTGACCCCC
>DAOTXG010000045.1:0-6266 GCA_034435515.1 Anaerolineales bacterium | reverse complement strand
ATACGGAACAGAAGCCATGACCACCCTGCCCGTGCCACAACCCCTGCGCGCCCTCGTCGCTTGGCCCGAACCGGCCGCGGCGGCTTTGCGGCGGGCGCTGGAAAACCTGAAACCAGCGATGAATGTGACCCAGGCGCCCTTTTCAGAACTGAGCCGGTATCTTCGCGTGTCCGGGTTCTACCATGTCCTCCATTTAGCGCCTGACGACTGGCACAGTCTTACGTCTGTGACCCAGCGAAAGCTTGTTACGCGAATCAACCTGCTCGTCCTCGGACCAGATTCTACCGGCCTCGCCAACATCAGTAACCAAGTTGCGTCTCTGTATTTTCCTGTTGCTTGTCCACTGGCGGACGCTGTCGCCAGCCTAGCTGAAGTACACGCCTGGCTGGCGCAAGGCCAGACTCTGGCGAGGTGTGTGGCCGAGAGTAAAGGGCGATTGTCTTCTGCAGGCGGCGAGCCCAATTGGCCGGCTCAGGCCACTCCTAAAGTTGCGCCTCCAACGAGTAAGCCGCTGGCAGTCGAGGTTACGCAATTTCAGGCAACTGGTTCAGGCATCATCATCGGGCAAATCCACGTCGCTGGTGATTTCGTTAGCGGAAAGAAGGAAGTCCATCAGGCCGAGGGGGACCAGATTATTCATGTGAATGCGACCGCAGAAAAGCTCGTTCAACAAGCTGGAGGTGATCAGGTCAACATCAACCGGATAGCGCCTGGTCCAAGTCCAGAAATTAAGCAAACTGCAGGGGGCGACCAGGTGAATGTAAATTCAACCATCGCGCCGACTGATCCCAAAACCTGCCCGCAGTGCAAGACCGTCAACGAAGCCACGAGTCTTCACTGCCGCGAGTGTGAGGGAATGCTTTAGCGACGATGCACTATGTCAGCCTTGAATTCCGTTGTCTTGATCGCCGACGCCAGCGAGAGCGCCGCTGCACTGTGGGACACGACGACCAAAGTCGTGGCCGACCTTATCTCCCTCCTGTCGGACGACTCTGTGCTGGGTGTTCACCTGCTCGGCACACGCCGTTGCTGGGAAGCCGCTGAGTGGCGCGCCGATATGCCCCTGCCTCCAGAAGCCAGCGGGAGCGGCAGTTTCGTCGCGCCAGTGATGGGAGAATTGCGCGCCCGGCGAGAGACGCCGGAAGCCATCCTGCTCGCCAGCGCGGGGCCTGTGTTTGACCTCGCCGATTGGATTGGGAACAGCGCACGCTGGGCTATTGTGCACATGGACGGTGAACCATCGCAGGAGGCTAACGAATACGTGATCGAGGCAACGCCGGATGCCCTCGCCGCCATGTTGGAACGATTACAGGTCGCCGCCCCGTTGTCCCATCCACCACCCGTTCCTCTCGGCTTTGTCAAACATCGGTGGAAAGTTGATCGGGCCGGATATCCGCTGGTCTACATCCCTCCGCTCGAAGCGTACATTCATCTTTTTCCAGTTGCCAAACCGCAGTACGAGCAGTTTTTGGCTGACGCGCGTCCAAAGGGATGCGGCGATAATTGGTATCTTGATCTGCTCAAACTCAACCCGCGTCTCTCACCGGCGGCGGACTCCCTGGTCGACTATGAGCGGCTCATTATCACGGGTGTGCTTCCCGACGATGTACGGGCCTATGTGCACTGGCAGGGACCGGAGTACGACCTGCCGACGCCAAACCAATGGCGTGAGGCATTTCAGTGGATGGAGGCGCAGGATGCCTCGGTGCAACCTGCCAATCTGCCCCTTGATGCGGTCGCCTACCGCCTGTGGAATGGCCTGTTGGACGAACTCCAACCCAAGACCCTGCTCGACTTGTCGCTGATGCGCAACGGCGTGGTGGAGTGGGTCAGTGGGCCGGGCGGAGCGTGGCTGGGTATGGGCCAGCCGCGCGAGTCGTTCTTCCCTAATTTTCACGATGCCCTGTACGACAAACCATTTGAGCCGACCTCGCTTACCCGCCGAAGCCGGTTGTTTGGCTTTCGATTGATGAGGAGGGCTGAATGATTACCATCAACGCCGCTCAACATTTTTTTACCAGCGTCCCTGTCGAACAATCGCCGACGAAACGGCGCGGTTACCAGACTTTGTTTCGGACGAGCGGCTTGAGCGAGGAGGCCATCCGGGCTATTGAAGACCGCGCCCAATACAGCACTGCCTCCGGCGATCCGGTGAAGCGGCAGTTCTACTCGCTGCCCGGCGACCTGGTGGCCATCTCGCAAAGCGTGGCGTTGTCAGAACTGGACGAGTTCGGGCGCAAGGGGCGTTACCTGACTCACACGCTCATTTTGCGTGGGCAGGATTTTCGGCAGTTGGGCGCGTGTCCGTTGGATGTGTTCGCACAGTTTCAATTTGCTGTCACCCTGGCGCAGGTATTCCAGCAAGGCCAGCCGGCAACCGCTCATGCGCCTCCCGTCCAATTGAACATCGCGCCTGATTGGCAGCGGTTGGCTTATCAGGCCTTTCAGCAGTGGCCGCCGGAGGCGTTGACGAAGTTGGGACGGTTGGCCTGGCAGGCCGGACGATTGATCGAGAAGCGCGAGTCAGCCGCCCTACTTGGCCCAGACGCAGATCAATTCAGCGCCCTGGGCGTCCTATTCCTTCTCGCTTCGCCGGCCCGGCGAGCCCGGCTCAGTTTCGATACCCACGCAGCAGGCTGTGATTGGAGCCGCGGGGTGGCCTTCTGGGCGCAGGGTTATGTGGATCAGGCCGAGGCTCGGACAGCCCATAGGGTGGACTGCCGCACACGCACTGTCATGTCAACCCTCTCGCCGACGGAGGACGGGCCGTATGCGACGTGGATGCTGAAAGAAGCGTTGTCCAACCGGCTCAGCGCAGACGGAATATGGCGCAAGCAGGAATGGGCGGCGCGTCTGGAGACTGTGCTGACCGGAGAGCCTCAGGCTTCCGCGAATGGAATTCCACCCGAGTTTGTCCAGCACTTTGCCCGGCTAAATTCCGCGGCAGTGGCGGCGGGTTGGGCGGCTCATTTGCCATCTGGCCTGTCGGCCGAGCTGGTCCAAAAACTGACTGCGTCTATCTCCAAAGACCCGGCCACTTACTTTGGCATTTTGGCCGATGGGGTACAGTCAGCCGGGGTACACGAATTCATGTTCCGCGGGCTGCTGGCGCTGGGCAGCGCCCCGGCCAGAGGCGATCGGCAGGTTTTGGAAAAATGGATCAAGGTCGACGAACATCCGGGCCTGCTGACTCTGCTGCCTCTGTGGGACAAGGATGGCAAAACCTGGTTCAAAAGCCTGATGGCGCTCAAGCCGCAGGACTACAAAACCGTGGTGAGCGAGCTGGCGCGCTGGCCTCAGCCCTTGATTCCGCTCTGGGAAGCGTTAGTTGGCCCGCACGCCTCGGCGTGGATACGGATAGCCGGGCCAGCCATTCCGCCGGGCGATTGGAAGAAGGCCCTCCCCATTCTGGAGAAGATCGGCGATCCTGCCTTAGGAGAACTCGCCAGAATTGTCCTCCACTTGCGCGAACCGGCCCGCGAGGAAATCAGAAAATGGCTGAAAGGGTATAAGGGTTCGGCGACCGCCCTGCGCTCTGCGTTGGGCGTTCCGGCTAAAGCCGGGAAAGGTCTTTTTGGGAGGTAGGGGGCTATGACTATAACCTTACCAGATTGGGAGAGAGCCCAAACTCCTGTCGACATCGAGCGAGCAGCGAAGGAGCTGCAGGAGGTAGATGCGCCGCAGGCCATCGAACCGCTAGCCTGCCTCAACCGCCGCGCTCCCGGCTGGCTGGTGATTCAGCTGAGTCTGATCGTCACATTGCTGGTCACATTCGTCGGCTGGGGGATCACCCTGGGCATGGCGGCTGGGGGCGTGTGGCTGATTTTCACTACTCTCCATCAGTTGTTGCGCTTCTTCTATCCAGAGTGGGCTGCCGTATGGTGGATTGGTTGGACGGGATTCGTGGTATTGTGGCTATGGGGCGATGAGCGGCTGCGCGGTTTGCTCCAGGATGGACGCTTTGCGCTTCCGCGCGACGTATTTACCCTGTCAGGCGTGATTATGCTGTGGCCGTGTCGCATGCTGGCAGGTGCGATGCGATTATGCGTCGCATTAAGCTTCCTGACCCTGACGCTGGTACTGCCACTAACTGCGCTGCTTGTGATTGTCCAGGCATGGTCTTTGTGGCGAGCGGGTGAGATGTCGGCAGTCCAAGCCGAACTGCTCACTTACGGTTTTGCTGCCGGGGGACTCTACTTGCTCTTTGGCCTGTTCGTCTTCAGCGATTGGCCTCGCGAGGCGACGATGGCCCGCTCCGTCTCAACCAGGCGAAAGTTGCTGCGTGTCTTCTGGGCAGCCCTGATGGCCGCTGGGCTGGGGCTGCTCGTCCGTACCCTCAGTCCGGTTAATCAAGATTTGACCGGCCTGGCGGCTGGCGTAATCCTCTTTATCGTAATTCTCCGGTTCATCAATGCGCGGTCGGCAAACAGTCCAGTGGACTTCGCATGGGTCAAGCAAGTCAAAGGCGTTACCTTGACTGCCCGGCAAAAACGTTTTCTCCGGCTGACGCTTTTTATGCTAGGGACCCTAGGCATGGGCGTGGTGGTCATGACGGTGGTCGGGCGCTGGAACGAGGTCCGGCTGCTGTTGCCCTTGCCCTGGCTCATCCAGGTGAGCGAGTGGTACCGCGCCAGCGTGGATGAGCGGCTCGCAGGCTATGAGGCATTGGCGCCCTGGACGAACGGCTTCGTCATCGCAGGCATCGCTTGTTTACTGGCGTTGGTGTACCTGAGCGGCTGGGGCATCCGGTTGGCGCGGCCCTTCGCCTGGCCGTTCTTCTGGTTGCGGAAGGCAGTGGAAGATCTGCTGGTCCGGCTAAGGGCGCGGCTGGCCGTCGGTGCGGCCATTCGGCATCACCGCGCACGCAACCGGCGGTTGGCAGGCAAACACGGCAACCAGGCGGTGTGCCGCGAACACCTCGCGCGTTTTAAAGCCCAGCAGGCGCAACTCTCCTACAGACGCAAATGGAGGTATTGGTGGTGCCCGGAATGCCGGTCAGATGCGCAGGCGATCCAGGGCATCCGCCGCATTCGCGGGGTCTTTGACCAGAATATGACTGACCCCTTATGGAGCGAGGCAGGGGTCTTGCACGTCAACCTCCTGCATTGCGCCGACAAGCGCCTGCCCCTGCCGCGTGACCTGCAAGAGATACACGTGGACTACGTGGCCGACCCGTACGAGATTGAAGCTTTCACGGTGGCTTACCAGGATTTTGCTGCACGCAACAAGGCCATCTACCTGAAACGCATCCGGCTGAAGATTGAGCCCACGGCCAACTTGGAGGAGAGCACTGCCCGTTTGCTCAAGCGCACATTTCAGGAGTGAGTGTGATCGAGATCAATCCAGCGTTGGTTGGGAAAACGTTGGGCGAGTTTCAGGTCCGCGGCGTGATCGGGCAGGGAGGAATGGCTGTGACCTACCGCGCTTATCAACCCTCGATGGATCGGCAGGTGGCGCTCAAAGTCATTCGACCCGAGCTGGGCGACGATGCCGGCTTTGTGACGCGTTTTCTGCAAGAGGTGAAAATCATTGCGCGTCTGGAACACCCGCGCATCCTGCCCGTCCACGCTTCCGGCCAGGCCGATGGGGTGGTTTATCTGGTGATGCGGCTGGTAGAGGGCGGCACTCTGCGCGACCTGATCCGCCAGAAGTCATTAGCCCACGTGGAAGTCAACCGGCTGGTCGGGCAAATCGCCAGTGCGCTGGATTATGCCCACGCGAGAGGCGTCCTGCACCTCGACCTCAAGCCGGCGAATGTGTTGATTGACCTGGGCGGCGAGGCGTACTTATCGGATTTTGGGATCGCGCGCCTGATGACTGGCGCTGGTGGACGCCCGCTGGAGCGCGTGTGGGGCACACCAGAATACATGTCGCCGGAGCAATGCGTGGGAGACGCGCTCGACACGCGCAGCGATGTGTATACCCTGGGTGTGGTGTTGTACGAATTGCTCACTGGCAAGGTTCCTTTCACCGGCGAGAACGCGGAGGCCATTCTCCATCAACATCTGCACGCAGCCGTTCCCCTCTCCTCATCGTTGTCTCCGCCCTTGCGCGCCATCTTGTGGAAGGCTTTGGCGAAACGCAAAGAAGAGCGATTTGCGTCTTGTGCAATGCTGGCCGAGGCGCTTACCGCCACGCTGGCCGGGCTGCCATGGCTGGCGGACGTCTCGCCTGCGCCGGGCGATGACAGGCCGACCATCGCAGACGAACCGGCGTCAACATCGCCGGTCGCTGAGGCGCCTCACCCCTCCGCGCCGCCTGAGACG
>DAOTXG010000044.1:0-3841 GCA_034435515.1 Anaerolineales bacterium | reverse complement strand
CTTGAGTTCCTTCAGTTCCCTCAGTTCCCTCAGTTCCTTCAGTTCTTTCCATTCCATCAAGGAGCAGCCGTATGCTAACTCTCGACGCACAGACGTTGACGCGGCAAGTGCAGGTCGCGGACGGGATGGCCCGCCTGGGTCAGAATGGGACCGTCCGCGAATTTCCCATCAAGGAACTGCCGGAAAAGTTTGTCAATTGGCAGCTGGACTATAAGAAGTCCATCTACGACAAGATAGAAAGGGACGAGTACATCGCCTTCAACCAGGGCCACCTGCCCGTCGTCGCGACAATGGGCGGCGATAGCCCTTTCGCGAATCTGGCGAACAAGGGCGTCGGCTTTACGCCCAAAGACGAGCATATGGATCACTACGTGAAACTAGTCGAGGACGCCGTCGAGCAAATCTCGAAACTGCCGCCGCACGCCGTGGACGAGACCCGCGCGCTGCGCGTCTCCACCGCGCGCGAGTTCTACAACCACCCTGAGCATATTGACTGGCGGCGGTTGGGGCTGCTCGAAATCTTCGAGGGGACCACGCTGCGCAACCTGATCGAACGGCCCTTCGCTGCGGTGCTGTGGACCGGCAATGCGCCCGTGTTCATCAGTTTCCAGGTAGACTGCCTCGTCGAGATCATCACGCCGGAGCACCCGCGCTACCGCTTCTCGTGGGCGATGCGCCGCTTGTTCGAATACGAGCCTTTCCACGTCGTCCAGACCATGTTCCCCTACGCCTACACCTTCTGGGTCTACGAGTGGCGCGACAAGACGCCCAAGCGGCGGTACAAGTGAGCGCATAGCAGATGGCTGATGGCGAATAGCGAATGGCGAATGGCTAACGATCATCTGCTATCCTCCCTCTGCCCTCCGCTATCTGCCCTCCGCTATCTGCCATCGGTCATCTGCTATCCGCCATCGGCCATCCGCCATATGCCATACGCCATCGTCTCCACCTGCACCGCGTGCGGCGCGTGCCTGCCCGTCTGCCCGATTGACGCGATCTCAGTGGGCGATCCGATCTACGTGATTGATCGGGAGCTCTGCTGCGACTTCGAGGATTGCCTGGCCGTATGTCCGGTAGATGCGATTGCGCCGGTGGACGAGAGCGAAAACCATGACCCGAGCGTACGTGGACCGCGCGGCGATTGAGGCCTGCCTTACGCGGCTGGGCGCAGAACTCTCTCGGCCCGGTCGCCTCTACCTGATTGGCGAGACGACACAAGTGTACGAGGGCTGGCGCGAGCGGACGCCGCGCCTCGTCTTCGCCGCCGAAATAGCCCCCGAGGACCGTCTGGCCTTCGACGAAATTTTGCGCCAATGCCTGACTCGGCTGGGGGTCGAAGCCCTCGAGGAAGCGCCAGGCGACGTCATCCCCTTGCCGGCCGGCCACGCTGCGCGTGCGCGTTTCGTGGGCCGCTTCGGCGCGTTACAGGTCTACCATTTTGACCCCTACAGCGTTGCCTTCCGGCTGATCGCGCGCGGCGACGAGCCGGATTATCACGCCGTCCTTGCTTATTTACGGCATGGCTGGCTGACGGCAGCCGACATGAATGCGCTGCTGACCGACCTCCTCCCCCGCTTCACAGCCGAAACCATCCAGCAGGACCCGGCCGAGTTCCGCCGCAAGTTCAAAGGCTTGATGCAAATGTGGCGCGCCGCTCAGCCGGAAACCACGCCGTAAGCCGGGGGCCGCTGCATATTTGCCGTAACGCTGGCATAAGGGTTGCCCAGCCGGCGTCCCTTAGGACTCGTCAAGGAATAATTCCGCTCCCGCCGGATTTGCAATCCGGCGGCCAGGCGGCTGGACGCTTCGCGCAAATCCAGCCGGAGCAAACTGCGGAGTTATTCTTTTACATGCCTTTAGATTTACCTCAGCGCCGAGTCGATCTGCTCCAGGGTGACCCACATGCTCTTCTGGCCGGCCACTGCCGGGCGCGCGTCCGGCGCGAAACCACTGCGCGAGAAGAAGGCGTAGATCACAGTCCACTTGTCGGCGGGCGGCGGGATGACGCGCCGGGCGCGCTCGATCAGGCTTTTCACCACCGGGCCGATACCTGAGACGCTCAAGTCAGTGTCCCAGCAAGCACCGCGGCGCCCATAGAACTGCATAAGATACTCTCCAGTATGATACTACGGAGTATGTTGCAGTCGTTCACGCTCTGCGTCAATCCTCACATATGGAGATGCGGCAGGCAGCGCAGTGGTGGCGGCCGTGACGGCCAAGACCCTGGATGTGAGCCACCGCTTGTGTACGGTTATTCCAGCGGTGGGTGCAACCCGGCCACAACGCTTATTGGCGTTTGCCGTTTCATCAAGTATAATGTAGTCACATAAAGGACTACTTCTGATTTGGAGGCGACAAAATGCGCGATATTGGCGTGCGGGAATTAAAGGCGCGGACTTCGGAGATCATGCGCAATGTTTGGAAGCGCCGGGCGCGTTACGTGATCACCTATCGCGGGCGCCCGATTGGGCTGTTGACGCCATTGGAGCAGACCCCTGCACCCAGCCCAGCTTTAGCGCCAGAGTCGGCGGACGCGGTGTGGGCCGAGTTGACCCGCCTGGGAGAAGAGATCAGCCGGGGATGGCGCTCACCTCAGACCAGCACCGAACTCCTGTCGGATATGCGGCGTTGAGGTCGGATGATGGCTGGGCCGTATACCGTTGATGCGAGCGTTTTCCTGAATGCGTTTAATCCAGGCGAAGTTGGCCACGCCGCCAGCAACCGATTCCTGAGCTGGCTTCAAACTCAGGCGATCCCGACGATTGCCCCGACCCTGCTCCTGCCCGAGGTGTCGGCGGCTATCCGCCGCGGCAGACGGGACGCGAATCTAGCGCGCGCTTTTGCAAATACACTCAGCCGTCTACCGCACCTGATTCTTGTTCCCCTGGATAGCACGCTGGCGCAACAAGCGGCGGAAGTTGCCGCGCAGCATCGCTTGCGGGGTAGCGACGCAGTCTACGCGGCCGTTGCGTTGCGTTTTGGGAGTCCCTTAGTCACCCTGGATCGGGAGCAACGGGAACGTATCGCCAAAGTGCTTGTGACCAGCACGCCGGCCGATGTGCTGAAGACTTTGACGAGTTGATTATTGACTGATACCTGACAGGTGTGCGCACACCTGTCAGGTGTCAGCGGCGGGCGCTCTTTGTTCCTTGTTTCACTGGCTCTTGTCACCTGCCACCTGTCAGTTGACAGGCGTGATATACTACGAGAAACCCAGCCAACGCAGCGCCTGCGGGGACAGCCTGCGCGCGAGGGGCGAGGGGCAGGGGCCTTGCCAAAAGACTCCGAGCCGTTCGCAACCTTTGCGGACGGCTCGGTTTGGTTGTGGCCGGCAACGCCAGGCTGTGGCTTGCGGTCAATGAATCTGCTGTTCGGCCTTCTCCTGTTTGTTCACATCTGTACGGGGACGGTGGCGCTGAGCGCGGCAGTGGCGGCCGTGACGGCCAAGACCGTGGATGTGAGCCACCGCTAGTGTACGGTTATTCCAGCGGTGGGTGCAACCCGGCCACGACCCAGATGCGCCTGGCCCGAACAATCCACTCGTTATTCAAATGCAGCACTTCCAGTGTCGTGCGGCCACAAGGCGTGAGGCCCGTGAGACGCTCGCCTGAGACGCTCCAGGCAAAATGTTCGCGCCAGGCTTGCTGGCGCGGGTTGAATAGGGCGACAGTTTCACCCGTGAGGGGATCGGTCGCGCGTGTTCGCGATCCTTTGAATTCGTTGCACCGATAGCAAGATAAGCACAGGTTCTCAGGCGCCGAGGCGCCACCCAGCGCCAAGGGCACAATGTGCTCAACGACCATGGGCACGCCGACGAGAGCTGGACTGCGACAGTAACTGC
>DAOTXG010000043.1:0-6449 GCA_034435515.1 Anaerolineales bacterium | reverse complement strand
CACATGGCGAACGTCCTGCGGCGGCTCAAGCGGCTGTGCGCGTTCTACGGCGCCCGCCCGCAATTCATCTGCGCCTCGGCCACAATCTCTAATCCTCAAATCCTCGCCGAGAAGTTAACCGAAACCGCCATGACCCTCGTTGAAGACGACGGCTCGCCGCGCGCCGAAAAGTTCATCATTCTGTATAACCCGCCGATGCTGGATCCGGCGCTCGGCCTGCGCCGTTCGTATCTGCTGGAGGCGCAAAGGCTGGCGGGCGAGTTCCTCGCCGACGACGTGCAGACCGCGGTCTTCGCCCGCACGCGGAACGCGACCGAAGTGCTGCTGGGCTACACGCGGGACGAAGCCCAAAAGCGCGGGCGCGACCCGCAGACGGTGCGCGGTTATCGCGGCGGTTATTTGCCGCTCGAACGGCGCGAGATCGAGCGTGGCTTGCGCGAGGGTTCGGTGCGGGCGGTCGTCGCCACGAACGCGCTCGAACTTGGCGTTGACATCGGGCAGCTGGGGGCGGTCATCATCGCGGGCTATCCGGGGACCATCGCCTCCACCTGGCAGCAGGCGGGCCGCGCGGGCCGCCGCGCTGAGAGCAGCGCCGCTATCCTCGTCGCCTCCGCCGCGCCCCTCGACCAATTCATCGCTGCGCATCCGCGTTACCTGTTTGAGCGTTCGCCGGAGCACGCGCTCATCAATCCGGACAACCTGGCTTTGCTCCTCAGCCACGTTCGCTGCGCCGCGTTCGAGCTGCCCTTCAAAGCAGGTGAGGCGTTCGGCTCTTTTGCCGACCTGGGGGAGCTGCTGGAGGCGCTGGTGGAAGACGGCGAGGTGCACCACTCGAACGGCGGTACATACCGCTGGGTGGCCGACTCATATCCCGCCGACGACATCTCGCTGCGCTCGGCAGGCGACGACCGGATTGTGCTCCAGATGGTGAGCGAGGCGGACGCGCGCCCGGTCGTCATCGGCGAGGTGGATCGCGCCACCGCGCCCGTGCGCGTCCACGAGGGCGCGGTGTACTTGCACGAAGGCCGCCAATATATCGTCACGCGCCTGGACTGGGACAACGCCCTCGCCGAAGTCCAGCCCTCGGATGTAGATTACTTCACCGAAGCCAGCGAAGCCGTGGAGATTGACGTGGTAAGTGTCTTTGACGCCTACCCATCTCCAACCCCGCTCCGCTTCGCTTCGGGGGTTATAATCTCCAATCTCCAATTCTCAATTACTAATTACCAACCTCCAATTACCCCCCACGCTTGGGGCGAGCTCCTCATCACCTCCCAACCCGCCTCATTCCGCAAGGTCAAACGCTACACGCACGAGACGCTGGGTTACGGCGAGATTGACCTGCCCGCACGCGAGTTCCAAACGACTGGCTACTGGCTGTGGATCCCGCCGGAGATGGTGAAGCAGCTGGCCCAAGAGGGGATTTTAGTCGCGCCGAACGATTACGGCCCGAACTGGGAGGGACAGCGGAACGCCGCCCGCGCCCGCGATGGTTATCGGTGCCGGCAGTGCGGCAAGCCCGAACCCCCACCCCGGCCCTCCCCCGTTGCGAAAAAGCCCGCAACAGGGGAGGGAGACTCCCCTTCCCCTGTTCGCGGTCTTAGCGAACGGGGGAAGGGGCCGGGGGATGGGGGTAAACAGCACGACGTTCACCACCTCGTCCCCTTCCGCTCCTTTGGCTACGTTCCGGGCGTGAACGAGAATTACAAACTCGCCAATGAACTCGACAACCTCATCACACTCTGCCGCGCCTGTCACCGCCGCGCCGAGGCGACGCGCGGGACGCAGACGGCGTTGGGCGGCCTGGCGCACGCGCTGGGCAACATCGCCCCCCTGTTCCTCATGTGCGACCCGCGTGACCTGGGCCTGACCAGCGAAGCCCGCTCCAGGGAAACGCAAGCGCCGACGATTACGATTTACGACCTCGTGCCCGACGGCCTGGGCTTCGCCGAGCGGTTGTACGAGCTGCACGACGAGCTCCTGCGCGGCGCATACGACCTGGTGAACACCTGCCCCTGTCGCGACGGCTGCCCGGCCTGCGTGGGGCCGGTGGGCGTGGAAGGGGCAGAGACTAAGGCGTTGACGAGGCGGCTGGCAGAGAGGTTGATAGGTTCGCCGTGACTGGCTGGCGGGGGGAGAAGACGGATTAACAGAATGGGCGGATTTAACTGGTGGCCCGATCCGCGCATTCCGAGAATCCGTCTTCTTCCCCCTGCCGCGGGCCGGGCGCTGGCAGCAGAGACCGCGGATTTAGACGAAGGGAGCGAAGGCCAGCGCCAGGCCGATCAGCATCATCAGCGTCAGGGATACCCGTTGCACGGTTTTGGAGTCATCGGCCCCGATCTTCCTGAGCAACCGATATTCCTTCGCCTCTTGCACGCGCTGCTCGATGTGCTGCTTGGCCGCCTCATTCGCCAGGTAATCGTTGAACATTTTGCTATCCTCCGGGGCTATCGCGCCCACTCTCTTGCCTGAACTTGACCCCACTATAGCCGCCGCCCGTTGCGCGCTCGTTTCGTGAGCCGTTTCGGAAAGCGTTTCTTTCAGAGCCTGTTTGAAAAAGGCTCACAGCCCGCGTCCTCGCGGGCGCGCCCAACTGTGAGGACGCGGTTGGGGAGCATTTAGCCTGCCACAAGTACCCAGATGATCCAGAGCACAATTGGCGCGGCAGCGGCCAATGCGATCGCCAGCCGGCGGGCGGGCAGGTTGGGGCGCACGGCCCGCGCTTGCTTGCTGGCCCGCTCGTGAGCCGCTTCTTCCAGGAACTCTGCGTAACGAATTTGGGCGAGTTGTCGGTCAATGCCAGGGTGGTACATGGTAGCCTCCATTGCTGATCTTGCCAATACAATAGCACTCGACTCCTTGCGAAACTTGCCATTCTTTGCCGAAAATTCCCCAATTGCTCATATTTGCGCTATACTCACAAGGGCAAAGCAGTTCTGGAAAGCCTGTTCTCGGGGAGGTCACAATGAGCCTCTCTCCTGCCGTCTCGCCCGATAAATTCACTGCCTTCGGCGACCTGCTCAAGTACCTGCGCCGCCGGGCCGGCCTCACCCAGCGGGAACTGTCCATCGCGGTGGGGTACAGCGACACCCAAATCAGCCGCCTCGAACAAAACCAGCGTGTGCCCGATACGGCGACCCTGACCGCCTTGTTTGTCCCCGCCCTTCATCTCGAACACGAGCCAGCCTGGGCGACGCGGTTGCTGGACCTGGCGGCGGCGGCGCGTGCTGAGGGTGAGCCAGAGGAGCGCGGCAGCGAAATCCGGACGCCGCCGCACAATCTGCCGCTTCAGTTGACCAGTTTCATCGGGCGGGAGAAGGAGATCGCCGAAGTCAAGCGGCTACTGCGTGGCCCAGACCGGACGGGTCTCCAAGACCCGTCCGGTCTAGTGCGTCTTCTCACCCTCACGGGCGCCGGCGGCGTGGGCAAGACGCGCCTCGCTCTGCAAGTCGCCTCCGACCTGCTGCAATCCTTCCCCGATGGGGTGTGGTTGATCGAGTTGGCCCCCCTGAGCGACCCTGCGCTCGTGCCGCAAACGGTGGCGGTTGTGCTCGGTGTAAAAGAAGAACCGGGCCGCCCCCTCCAAGCCACGTTGACCGACCATTTGCGCGGCAAGCAGGCATTGCTCATCCTGGACAACTGTGAGCACCTCGTCCAGGCCAGCGCGCAACTGGCCGAAGCCGTGTTGCGCACCTGCCCGGATGTGCGCCTCCTCGCCACCAGCCGGGAAATGTTGGGTGTGGCGGGCGAGCGGGCCTTGTATGTGCCCTCATTCTCGCTGCCTGACCCCCACACATTTCCCCCTGTAGGGGCAGACCCGGTGTCTGCCCCGGTATCTGCCCTGATGTCTGCCCTGTCTGTCCTGACCCAGTCCGAAGCGATCCGCTTGTTCGTCGATCGCGCTGCCAGCGTTATGCCGGGTTTCAGCCTCACGCCCGACAACGCGCCGGCCATCGTCCAAATCTGTCAGCGACTGGATGGCATCCCGCTGGCGATTGAACTCGCGGCGGTGCGGGTCAAGGTGCTGCGCGTGGAGCAAATCGCCGTGCGCCTGGCCGATGCCTTTCGCCTGCTCACGGGCGGGGTTCGCACGGCGCTACCCCGCCAACAGACCTTGCAAGCCACAATGGATTGGAGTTACGACCTGCTCTCCGAGGCGGAGCGCCGTCTGTTCAACCGTCTGTCCGTCTTCGCGGGCGGCTGGACGTTGGAGGCGGCGGAGGCGGTTTGTGCAGATGTCGTCGGGGCCGACCCGCGTGTCGGCCCTGGGGCTGGGGCTGACACACAGATCAGCCCCGACGATATTCTCGAACAGCTCACGCAGTTGGTGAACAAGTCGCTCGTCCTTGCCGAGCGTGAGCAGGGGGAAGAGACACGCTATCGTTTGCTGGAGATTATCCGCCAGTATGCGCTGGTGAAGTTGGCGGTCAGCGGCGAGGCGGACGCTGTGCGGCGGCAACACGCGGAATACTTCCTGGCGCTGGCTGAGTCAGGCATGTCATCTAATCCGGCATTCGGTCCGCTGCAACCCGCGTGGCTCGATCGCATGGAGAAGGAACATGACAATGTGCGGACGGCGTTGACCTGGAGCCAGTCGGTCACGGATAGCGCGGAACTGGGGTTACGCCTGGCGGTTGCCCTTGGATGGTTTTGGTACGTGCGCTCCCATTGGAGTGAGGCGCGCGATTGGCTGGAGAGGGCGGTAGCGCACCCGAGCGCGCCAAGCCATGCAAAAGCGCAGGCGAGTGCGCTCATGCACCTCGGGGGTATGCTCGCGCTTCAGGGTGATTACGAAGCCGCGCAGGCACAGTTTGCCCACAGCCTGAGGCTCTTCCAGGAACTAGGAGATATGTGGAGCAGCGCCTGGCTGTTCAATCGGCTGGGGTGGGTGGCGCGTGAGCGCAATGATGCGATGACGGCGCGTCTTCGACTGGAGGAAAGCATACGGCTCTATCGGGAACTGGGAGATACGTCATATGTCGGGTGGGGAGTGGTGACTCTGGGGGAAGTGGCCGTCATGCAGGAAGATGTCACCTGGGCCACAGTGCTCCTTGAAGAGGGCTTGCGGCTGATGCGTGATCACAAGGACATATTCGGTATTGGCTGGGCGCTCAACCACCTCGGACACGTCGCGCAACTCCGGGGCGAATACGGGCGCGCGACGCCGTTGCATGAGGAAAGCCTGCCATTGTTCCGTGAATTGGGCTCGCAACATGGCATCGCCTGGGCACACCAAAGTCTGGGGGAAACGGCGCTAGCCGAGGATAATGTGGCGCTCGCGGCGACTCGTTTGACGGAGGCACTAGGGTTGTTCCGTGACCTGGGAGACCGGATGGGTGTGTCGTGGTGCCTGGCGGGTCTGGCAGGCGCAGCCGCAGTGGACGAGGAACCTGAGCGTGCGGCGTGGTTGTGGGGCGCGGCGGAGGCCTTGCGCCAATCCATCGGCGCGCGCGAAGCGCCGGCCTCCCGTGCCACCCGTGAGCGGCTCATGGCTCAGGCCCGTGCGCAATTGGGCGAAGCGGCGTTCGCGGCGGCGTGGGAGGAGGGGAAGGGGATGACGATGGAGGAGGCGGTGGCGTATGCGCTGGACGAGTCGGCAGCGGATGGGTAACGGATGGAACGGATGGGTGGCACGTCATCCGTTCCATCTGTTATGCCGAAGGCCATCCGTTGCCAATAGCAGCGTGGGCCGAGTGCTGGGCGTGACGCCGGCGCAGGTGGTGGCCGTTGCGCGTGCGCTGGGAGAGGAGCAACAGATGGGTGCCTCTCATCCGTTCCACGCGAAGCGGTTATGCCGAAGGCCATCCGCTGCCAACAGTTATACAACGAACGAGGTTTCCCATGACTGACTCGAACATTCCTCATCAGGATATTACCTATCGCATCATCGGCGCGGCGATGCGAGTCCACCGACGGACGCCGAGAGGTCTGAAGGAGAGACACTATCAGTTGGCGCTGACGGCGGAGATGATCGCGGACGGATTGACGACGCCGGAGGAATATCATCTCGAAATCTATGATGGAGATGTCTGGCTGGGGCGGTTGTATCTTGATCATTGGGTCAATGACTGTGTAGTAGTAGAAGATAAAGCCGTCTCTCATCAGATGGGCGATGATGAGATTGCCCAGGTGATTGCGTATCTGGCGGCGACGGGAGCGAGGGTCGGGCTGTTGCTTAATTTCGGGCGGTCTCGTTTGGAATACAAGCGCATTCTGCCGCCCAAGTCGTTACAGGGTTGGCAGACACACATTGCCAAATATTTGTGGCGGCCCGAGTCAGCAAAAGACGGGAAGGACGAGTAGATTGGCAGTGGATCGCTCTGCATAACGGACATAGCAGATAGGTGACCCTCATCTGTTCCATCCGTTAAAAAATCCGTTGCCGGGATGTGCGATAATCTCGCCCATGTCCCGCATCTCCGATCAAACCTACCTCCGCGAGGCGC
>DAOTXG010000042.1:0-5406 GCA_034435515.1 Anaerolineales bacterium | reverse complement strand
TCCCGCGGGGTAAGCTCGCCCAGACTCTCCAGCGCGCGCCCCACCCAGTGGCGCTCTTCGGGCGTCAGCTGCGCCATCAATTCGTCTGCCAGGCCGCGGCGGTTGAAGCTCACCTCCGGGTCAATGACCACCCGCCCGGCCAGCACGTCGCGAATCGCCTCCAGCAAGGCTTTGGGCTGGCTGCCTTTTAACTTGTAAGCAATGCCGCGCTGGCCGGCCTGAATCAATCCGAGGACTTCGCGGCCATGATCTTCGTAGGCGGAGAAGAGGACGACGCCCATCGCCGGGCGGGCCTGCTTGAGCCGGCTGGCCAGCCGGACGCCGAAATTGTGGCTGGGGCGGGAGGAGGTACGAGGGTCGGGTGGGAGGGAGAGATCGGTGACGACGACGTCTGGGGCGCGCGCCTGGAAGATCTGCCAGGCGGTCTCTTCGTCCCCGGCCTCCAGGACTGCGAAACCTTCGCGCGCCAGATACAGGCGCACGCCCTCGCGGTTGAAGGCATCGTCGTCCACCAGCAAGATTGTTATCGGCGGCAGGCCCGCGCCTGCCGCGGTCTTCGCGCGTTTGGCTTCGTCTTCAGCCGACATGTTTACCTCCCCGCTCGGCCAGAGTTCCGAGGTGGCCCTGATTGTAGCCTACAATCTGCATGGTTGGCAATCGTCGGGCGCGGACCATGTGCGCGCAAACGTTGCCAGGCGACCCTGTTCTGCCGCAGTTGCACTGCGGCCAGACCGCTGTCAGCAGTGCAACTGCTGACAAACTTTGCGTGCGCACTGCGGATCTGTGGGTCTCGAAGACCTCAAAGGTCTGGGAAACCGCCGAGGGGTCTCTGCCGCGCGGTACTAGCCCTCTTGACCGATTGGCAGACTTACCTTCAGCGTATATACTTATCCTCAGTCCTTTACGACTTCGTAGTGACCGCTTCGCGTTAGTCGTCCGGGCCAAAAGCGACTTCAGCCGCTTTCGTGCAGGATTGTTAACCGGAGGTACGCGCCATGTTGAAAAAATTTACCCGCTTAGACTCCATGCCAGCCACCAAGCCGCTAGAGGCCGCCCCGGAAGTGGAAGCCGGAGAAGCCGACGTCTTCACGCCCGACCTGTACACCATCCGCCTCAAAGTGCAACAGCGGCTGGAGGCCCTGGCCGGCGGCCATCACGACATTCGCCAGATTCCGCAGATTGAACAGAAGATCGAGACCTACCTCGACGAAGTCCTGGCCCAGGGCGGCCTCAGCCGCACCGGCTCGGAGCGCCAGCGCCTGCTGAGCCTGGTGCAGGCCGACATCCTCGGCTACGGGCCGCTCCAGCCGCTGCTGGACGACGAGAGCATCAACGAGATCATGGTCAACAAGTTCGACGAGATCTTCGTCGAGCGCGGCGGGCTGATTGAGCCGACGGCGGCGCATTTCGAGGACGAGGCGCACCTGATGCGGATTGTCGAGCGCATGGTGGCCCACGTGGGCCGGCGGGTGGATCAGAGCTCGCCCATGGTCAACGCCCGCCTGCCGCACGGCTACCGGCTCAACGCCATCATCCGCCCGCTGGCGGTGGACGGCCCGGTCGTCACCATCCGCAAGTTCGCGCGCACGCCGTTCACGGCGCAGGACCTGATCAACAACGGCACGCTGACGCCGCAGTTCACCGCCTTCCTCAAGGCTTGCGTCGAGGCGCGCGTCAACATCGTCATCTCCGGCGCGACCGGCACCGGCAAGACGACGATGTTGAACATCGCCTCCGGTTTCATCCCGGCCCGCGAGCGCATCGTCACCATTGAAGATACGGCGGAACTGCAGCTCAAGCAGAGGCACGTCGTCCGGCTGGAGGCGCGGCCCCCGGACATCGAGGAGAAAGGCGAGATCACCATCCGCCAGTTGCTGATCAACGCGCTGCGCATGCGGCCCGACCGCATCATCGTGGGCGAGTGCCGGAGCGGCGAGGCGCTGGACATGCTCCAGGCGATGAACACCGGCCACGACGGCTCGCTGACCACCATCCACTCCAACAGCCCGCGCGACACGCTGCGCCGCATCGAGCTGATGACGCTGATGTCCGGGCTGGATCTGTCGTCGCGCGCCATCCGCGAGATGATCACCTCGGCCATCGAGCTGATCGTGCACGTGGACCGCCTGCGCGACGGCTCGCGCAAGGTCGTGCAGGTGAGCGAGGTGAACGGGATGGAGGGCGACGTCGTCCGCATGACCGACCTGTTTGCCTTCGACCAGGGGCAGCCGCCGCAGAAGGGGCAGGTGGTGGGCGTGCTCAGGCCCACCGGCCTCCTGCCGAAATTCGACCACAAGTTCGCCAAGAACAACATCTCGCTGCCGAAGAGCCTGTTCACCGCCTCGGCGCTGTGAATCACCCTACGTGCGACGCACTTGGGAAGTGCGTCGCACGTTCCTCAGAAAGACTCGACCGCCGCCGCCTGGTCTGTGTGAATCTCGAAGAAGTCCGTCAGGCCGGCCTGATCGAGGATGCGGGCGACTCTCGGCTGCGGGTTGAGCAGTTTGACGTGCTGCTGGAACCCCTCGGCGGAGGCGTCGCCCATGGCGCGGATAGCCCGCCAGCCCTCCTGCGGGTCAGGCGGCGTGCTCCCGCGAAACAGCAGCGCCATGTTGTGCAGCGCGACCAGGCCGGAACTGCTCATATACGGCACGCCGGTCAAATCAACGAGCAGGTAGCGCGCGCCGGCCTGATACAATTCGCGCGCCCGGTCAATGGCCTGCTGGAAGTTGGAGCCGTCCACGTCGCCCTGCAACCGCAGAATGGCGACGGGCACGCGCGCCTGGATTTGCTCACTCGTCATGTTCATGGAGTGCCTCCTGTGGTCGGGGGATGATACGCTTCAATCTTTTTGATCAGCGTGAGTTCATTGCCCCCCTGGCTCGTCAAGCGGTGAGTCACACTGTCCATCAGTTGGCGGGTCAGGTATACGCCTAACCCGCCGATAGGCCGCTGTTCCAGCGGGAGAGTCACGTCGGGCGCGGGCAGGCGGGTGGGGTCAAAGGGCGGGGCCCGGTCGCGCAAGTAGATGACGACGGCGTCCGGCGCACGGCGGATCTCGACCTCAATATCGCCCGGCTGGCCGCGATAGCCGTGCATGATGATGTTGGTCGCCGATTCGTCCACCGCCAGCACCAGGTCGTCAATGGGTCTTGGGCGGCGCGGCCAGCGCGGTGGCCGCCTCCCGCACAAAGCGGCGGAGCACGGCGAGGTTGTCCAATTCGGCGGCGATGCGGAGCATGGCGGCGATTGTAGCGCGATTGTGTTGGGAACGCTACGGCTTGTGTGCACGCAGACGTCGTCAGGCAACCCCGTTCCTGCCGCAGTTGTACGGCGGCCAGGCCGCTGTCAGCAGTGCAACGGCTGACAAACCTGGCCTGCACGCTACGGCTTTTCTCACGCCGGGTCGCCTGTCGTGTAATAGCCATCGCTCAGGACGGAGGCCCGAGACTCGAGGGCCAGCGATTCGTTGTAATACTGCAAGGCTTCCTGATAATTTCCTTGCTGCCGCGCCTGCTCGCCCGCCTTCTCCAGGTAATAGATGGCCTTGGCCGAGTCCTCGGCCTTGCTCCAGTGATGCGCCAGCAGCGCCGCATGGGAGTCGAGGTCGGCGGCATACGCGCGCTCGTACCACTCGGCCACGGCGCGGTGCAATTGCCGCCGCTGGGCAAACAGCATCAGGTTATAGGCGGTTTCGTGCGTGAGGGAGTCTTTGAAACAATAGGTCCAATCCGGTTCCGCCCCCTGACGGGGATCTTCGACTGCGCGCCGGACGATCAGGTCCCAGTCTTCGAGGGCCTGCAGGTTAGCGGTTAAATTGGGGCGGTCGTCTTCGTCGGGGTACACGTCGCGCAAGACCTCGGCCGTAAAGACCGGCCCGACCACGCTCGCGGTTTTGACGGTGAGTTGTTCGGCCGGCGACAGGCGGTCAATGAGCAGGGCGCGCTCCACCGCCCGCCCGACCAGGCTGGCGGAGGCCGCTTCGGCGCCGGTCCGCTTGCCCAAAGGCCGATAGACGGCGACAGGCTGGGTTTTCCCCTTGACGACGACGGGCGGCAGCGGCTCAAAGTTAATCTGCGCCTGCGCCGCCTGATAAATCTCCTCGTCGCACAAAATGCCGGCGGCGGCGGCCTGCATCATCAGGCGCGCGGCCAGGTTGGTCTTATCGCCCAACGCG
Source organism: Anaerolineales bacterium (assembly GCA_034435515.1). Taxonomy (GTDB): domain Bacteria; phylum Chloroflexota; class Anaerolineae; order Anaerolineales; family UBA6663; genus DATDRS01. The sequence goes on along the minus strand of DAOTXG010000042.1, from coordinate 1,229 downwards.
CCATACGCGCGCTGCGTCGGGCTGCCGTAGGCCCCCGCCCGCACCTGCCCGTACGCCAGGCCGATGCTCACCGCGTGGATAAAACTCAGCGCCGTCGGCGGCGACCGCAGTTCCAGCGCCGCCGACACGGCGCGCGCCGCGTCGTCGTAATGCGCCACCGGCACGCCAAAGGCGATGTACAGATAACTGCCCTTGTCGCCGACGATCAACTGCACCAATATCCCGTCGTAGTGGTCCACCACTCGCTCAACCCAGTGGATAAAAGCGTCGAGTTTGTCCCCCGCTTCGTCGTCGGCGTCGTAGTCCGGCCCCGCGAAGCGGACGAAGAGCATGGCCGCCGGGCGCAATTCCGAGAGCAAGTCGCTTTTGCCGCTCCGCACCTTCTCGTAGATGGGCGGCAGGAGCCACGGTTTGGCCTGCGCCTCTGAGATGGCGTCTGGGGCCAGGTCGGGCCATGGGCAGGCGGCCGCGCCGCCCGCGAGCGCGCCAATCACGGCAAACTGTTCCCCCCCAGGCCCGCGCCTCCTGTCGGCGACCCCCGTCAGCCGATCTTGCAGCTCGGCGGCGACGGCGGCGGACACGACGACCTCGCCGCGCCCGGTCAGGTGCTCGGCGGCAGCCAACTCGTCCATCAACTGCCCCGCCAGCACGTCCATGTATTGCAGGCGTGGGTCGCCCACCAGCAGGCGCCGCACCGGCCCGGCGGCCACGGCCACTTTAATCGCCAGCGGAATGACCGCGCCCGCCGGCGTGGTCAGCGTGGCAAGGGATTGCATCGCGGCTTGCATGGCGAGCGCGCACGCCGTCGCCTGCAGAGACGGCGTGGTAGAGACGCCCCGCTGGGGCGTCTCCGAGGCCTCTCCCTCCAGAGACGGCGTCGTAGAGACGCCTCGGTGGGGCGTGGTAGAGACACCCTGCTGGGGCGGAGTAGAGACGCCCCGCTGGGGCGTCTCCGAGGCCTCTCCCTCCAGAGACGGCGTCGTAAAGACGCCCCGCTGGGGCGTCTCAAAGACGTCTCCCTCCTCAGAGACGTTCCCCCGGAACGTCTCTACGTCGAACCAGCAGGTGATCGCGTCGCCGCTGAAGCTGACCACGCTTCCCCCGTAGCGATGGACTTCGTCAATCAGGGCCGTGTACACCCGGTTGAGCTGCCGGGTCAGTTCTTCCGCGCCGCGCTCAAAACCCAGCTCGCGGGCCAGCGCCTCGGTGAGCGGCGTGAAGCCGGAGAT
>DAOTXG010000041.1:0-3663 GCA_034435515.1 Anaerolineales bacterium | reverse complement strand
GCGCCAGTCGGCCCCCACCGCCGCCGCCAGCGCGTCGGCTCTCATACGGAACGCCTCATCCACCGGGATTTTGCACACGCCGGCTTGCCCCAGCCCCAGGATAATTCCGGCCTTCTCGATGGACGAGTGGGCCTGCTCCGACAGGATCACGTCCAGCGTTTCCGGCTGGTCGGGCGGAGTTGAGGGCAATTGGGCCTTCACCTCGCCCGGCTTGACGGGCGAGAGCACCGGATACTGCTCCGGGTGCGACAGGTAATCGGCAATCCAGTCCACGATTTGCTTGCCGTAGGCCCGAAAGACTTCGGGGTCTATGTCGCCTAGCGAGGGGTTCAACTGTGTACCTCCACCCGATTCCTGCCTGCGTTTTTGGCCTTGTAAAGCGCTGCATCCGCCTGGTCGAGCAGACTCGCCAGGCCCGGATGGTCCGGAGTGAGCGTGACGACGCCGATGCTGATGGTAACGCTTAAAGGCCCTTTCTCTGTGTCAATCGGCGCCTCCGCAATGCCGGCGCGGAGGCGCTCGGCGGCGCGCCGCGCGCCCTCCAAAGCGATCTCAGGCAAGAGCACCACGAATTCATCCCCGCCGTAGCGGCCTGCCAGGTCAATTTCACGCAGATTTTCCCGCCAGCGGGTCGCCACCGACTGTAAGATCCGATCTCCGAAAGTGTGACCGTAAGTGTCGTTCACTTGTTTGAACTGGTCAATATCCAGCATCATCGCCGACAGGGGATGCGCATAACGGCGCGCGCGGTTAAATTCCAGTTCGGCCAACTCGAGGAATTGCCGGCGGTTGTACAGACCGGTCAGGCTGTCCATGATGGCCCACTGCTCAAACCGGCGGGCTTTTTCGAGCAGGCGTGTCCGCTGAATGGTCATGGCCGCCTGGTGGCTGATGGCCACGGCCAGTTGCACGTCGTGTTGGTCAAAGGGCCGCGAGGCTGGATTAACCTTGTAAACGTAGATGAGCGCGACGATTTCCTCTTCAATCATCACCGGCACGCACAAGATAGAGCGGATGCCCAACAGTAAGGCGGTTTGGCGGAGTTCCCGCTCGGCGTGGGCGGAGACGTCGGGGAGGATGACGACCGAGCGCTGCTCAATGGCCTGGTGGGCCACGGAGGTCGGAAAACCCAACTCCGCCATCCGGCTAAAACGCTCGGCCAGAATCACCTCGCATTTTTCGGCGCCCATCGAAACGCGCATCAACTCCGAGACTTCCTGGAGGGCTGTTTCCAGGTCGAGGACCGTGTTGAGCCGGCGGGCGACTTCGTACAACAGGACGGCGTGTTGATCCACCGACTCCAGCAGCAGATCGCGGGTCAGGGGTTGAGTCCGTGAGAGGGCGGCGACGAGGCCGGCGGCAGTCTTGTCATCCCGGACGGCGATGCTGGCCACGTGCTGGCCGATGCGAATCTGGTCTTCGGGGCGCAAGACGTGCGGGTGCGTGAGGCGCTCCCGGTTGACAAACGTTCCATTCGTGCTGTCCAGGTCGTGGATGACGACGAGGTCCCGGTCACAGTAAATCTCGGCGTGCAGGCGTGAGGCAGACTCGTCGGCGATGACGACGTCATTGTCCGGCTTGCGGCCCAGGGTAGTTTTACCCGTCCTCAGAACGTATTCGCGGGGCTCGCTCGACGGCGAGCGGACAGTCAGGATCCACATAGCCTCTCAGCCTGTAGAGCAAGTATGGCCTCATCCGCCCGATTTCGCAAGCCGGGGCCTTTAATTCTCAAACCACTTCTCGTCCAGCGGCGGCCATTCGTCGCTCTGGTCGGCGCGTTCGGGCCAGTTGCGTTTGCCGCTCCAACTCTCGATCTGGATGGCGTACACGCTTGTCCGCTTCAACTCCGGCCCGGTCATCGGGCGATATTCCTCGCCCGGCGCCATCGCCGGGAAATATTTTTCAATCAAGCCGTAGAGCGCGCGGCGCTTGTCCTCGTCGTCCTCCAGCATGCGGATTGTGCCGAAGACGACGACGCTCTGGTATTGGAGGCTGAACTCCAGCGCCACGTTGGAAGGCAGGTAACGGCCAAACTCGCTGGCTTCAAAGCACACTTTCGCCTGGCGCTCGCTGTTGGCGCGCACGCGGCCGACGACGTTCGAATGAAAGTAGATTTCGCGCCGCTCCGGGTCGTACCAGAAATTCGTCGGCGTGATGAAGGGCTGGTCGTCCCACATCGTCGCGACGTGGCCGATCTGGGCGCGGAGCAAAAAGTCGCGCGTCCAGGCGTCGTCCTGCGCGTTTTGGGGCCGCCGCTGGGCGTTGGCCGGGGTCACAGCCAGGCTGTAATCTTTCGTCATATCCGCTCCTCGTGTTGGTGGTTTCGTGCGTCAGCATTATAATCGCTTCCCATCACAGAAAGAGGCCGGCCCTGGACAAGCCACTACATATTCTCACCAGGTCTGGTTCTACGTCGTACTTGGCGCGTTTTATCTCGTGGCGTCGTTCCTCATCTGGCGCAAGTACCAGACCGGCTGACATAGACATCTTAGCCCTGGGAGGCGGATATGGAAGCAAGAGACGTCATCCGCGCCGCGCCGGCGCAGATGAAATACGACCGGGTGAAAACGCTGGCCGAATTGAACGCCGCCTTTCGGCATGGCAAACCGCCCGACCCGCCGCTCAGCGGGCGGTACAAAGGCGCGCTGGTGGCGGTTGACCTCGCGCCGGGGCTGACACAAATCCTGGAATGGATCACCACTCTCTGGCTACCGTGGAAAGGCAAGACCTTCGACTCGGCGCGCGGAACGGGAGATAATGTCTTCACGCGCGATTCGCTGACGTTAGCGCGCGTGTACTGGCCTCTCTACCGCGGCTACGTGAACGACAGCCCGCAAACTTACCGCGCCTTCTCGTTCCGCACCTACCTCGCGCCCGGTCTCGCCGACCCCGACCGGCAGGTGCTCAAAATTGACTACGACCTCGCCGCCAACCCGCGCCTCACCATCCGCCGCGTGCTCGACGAGCTGGTGCAGGTGGCCGATGGCTTTTACCTCGGCAAGGCGCACGTGCGCTGGTGGTGGGGCAAGTGGCAACGCGTGGCCTATTTCTCGCTGGCGCACGGAGAGAAATAAGAGAATGGAAAACCTTTCCTCCCTCCTCGACGAATTTCTGGCGCGTTACGGCCTCCTGGCGATCTTCGTCGTGATGCTCCTCAAAGAGACGGGCGTCCCCATCCCCGTGCCTTCCGACCTGATCATGATCACCGCCGGGGTCCAGGCGGCGACCGGCGTCTATTCGGTGCTCGAACTTGTCCTGGCGATTGAGGCCGCGATGATCGTCGGCGGCTCTATTCAGTTTCTGCTTGCGCGGGGCATGGGGCGGCAGTTCATCTACCGCGTGGGCAAATTCATCGGCCTGACACAGGAGCGCCTCGACCGCGCGATGGGGGCCTTGCAGAAGCGCGGCGCGCTGGGCGTGTTCCTGGGGTTGATCGTCCCCGGCGCGCGGGCCGGCATCATCCCGGCCGCAGGGCTGGCCGGGATGGCATACGCGGCGTTCAGCCCGGCGATGGTCGGCGGGAGCAGCATTTTCTACGGCTGGCACATCGCGCTCGGCTACATCGTCGGGCCGTCGGCCAACGCCCTGCTCGAAAACCTGCACGTGCCCCTCCTGCCGGTGGTCGCCGGGCTGAACGCCGCGTATGCCATCCCGGCCAGCCCT
>DAOTXG010000040.1:0-5056 GCA_034435515.1 Anaerolineales bacterium | reverse complement strand
CCGCGCTTGACCTGCTCGAAGCCTCGACCGAGCTCGTGGACAAACTCTGGGACAACGCCCGCTACTTCAAAGCCGAGATGAAACGCCTGGGTTTCGACACGGGCGTGAGCACGACGCCGATTACGCCAGTGATGCTCGGCGAAGCGCCGCTCGCCCAGCAGTTCAGCCGCCGGTTGTTCGAGGAGAGTGTATTTGCGATGGCCATTGGCTTCCCCACTGTGCCGCGCGGCAAGGCGCGCATCCGGGTCATGATCTCCGCCGCGCACAGCCGGGACGATTTAGATATGGGGTTGGAGGCGTTTAGCAAGGTGGGGAAAGAACTGGGGGTCGTGTGAAGCAGTTCTATTACGTATTGCGTATTGCGTAAGGTGATACGCAATACGCAATACGCAATACGAGGCCTTTATGTCCCAACTCTCCGCCGAAGAACAGCTCAAATGGAAAACCCGCGCCATTGACCTGATGCGGGCCATTGACCGCATCCGCGACACCGCCGAGGACGAGCGAACCCTGACGTCGTCCATCGTCACCACCCTGGCCGACGCGGTGGAAGCGGAGCTCTGCCTGCTCTGCCTGCGCGACGACGACACGGGCGAGTTGCAGCTGCGCGCCGTGACCGACCGCGCCTCGGCGTACGACGCCAGCACCGAAGGGCTTTTCCGCGACCTGGCCGGGCAGGCGGCGGCCCTAAGCCACGCGGAGTTCCTCAGCGCCGACCTCACGCTCAAAGGCCGCCCCGCTCGCTTCGCCTGTCTGGCCGCTCCGCTGAACGTGGGCGGCAGCAACCTGGGCGCCCTGCTGCTCCTCAACGCCGATCATCCCTTCAACGGCGAAGAGCAGGCGCTCGTGGACGGCGCGATCAGCCAGATCGACTCGACGCTGCAGCACGCGCGCACGCTGCGCGAACTGCGCCGCCGTCGGTTGGAACTGGAGACCATCTTTCGCATTGACCACATTCGCGACGAGGATATCGAGTTCCAGCCCATGCTCGACGCCGTGCTGGCCGAGGTCTGCCGCGCCATCGAGGCCGAGATCGGCTTCCTCATGCTCTACGACCGCACCGGCAACGAGCTGGAGCTCCGGGCCACGACCGACCAAAACCTGTTCGCCGCCGAAGACGCGGCGCGCCTTATCCGCGCGGTGTCCGACGAGGCCATCCGGGCCGCGGCGATGGTCAACCGCACCCTCCCCGGCGGCGTCCTCCGGGCTGTCGTCGGCGTGCCGCTCATCCTCGAAGACCGACTGATTGGCGTGCTGGGCGTCGTCAATCGCCAGGGCCGCGAGGCCTTCACCCTCACCGACCTCGACCTGCTCCGCGCCATCGCCAGCCAGATTGACACGGCCATCTTTGAGAGCCTGGAGACGCAGAAATTGCGCGCCGCGTTCGGCAAGTCCGTCGGCCCGCAGGTCATGGAGCGGCTGCTCTCTATTTCCGACCGCGACCTGCTGACGAGCGAGCGCATCGTCGTCACTACGCTGTTCTCCGACATTCGCGGCTTCACCAACATGTCCGAACATCTGCCGGCGGAGGCGCTGCAGGCGGTGCTCAACGACCACCTCTCTGCGCTCACCGACCTGGTGCTGGCCTACGAGGGGACGCTGGACAAATACGTGGGCGACTGCGTCATGGCCGTCTTCAATGCGCCCGAACGCCAGCCCGACCATTCCCTCCGCGCAGTGAAACTCGCGCTCGATATGCACAAGGCGCATCATCAGGTGATGGAACGCTGGCGCGGGCGCGTGCCGCTCCCGCCCATCGGCGTCGGCGTCAGCACCGGCGAGACGATGATGGGCAATTTCGGCTCGGTGCGCCGCCTCGAATACACCGCCATTGGCCGGGACGTGAACCTGGCCTCGCGGCTGTGCGGGGCGGCCGCCGGCGACCAGACCCTCATCAGCGACTCGACCTACGCGCTGGTGAAAGATTTCGTCGTCGCCGAAGAAGTGCCCGCGCTGAATCTCAAAGGCATTGAAGAGGGGGTGAGGGCGTGGAGTGTACGTGGATTAAAGTGAACAGTTGACAGTGAACAGTTGGCAGTGAACAGTAAACAGTCGCCACTGATAACTGTTCACTGTTCACTGTTTACTGTTCACTGTTCGCCGATTACTCTCACTCAAAAGGAGACCCCTATGAAACTCACCTGGTACGGCCACGCGGCCATGGCGCTGGAAGCCGGAGGCAAGCGGCTGCTGGTTGACCCCTTTTTCAGTGGCAACCCGGCGGCGACGATTTCGGCGGACAAGGCCGAAGCCGATTACATCCTGATCTCGCACGGCCACGGGGACCATGTGGGGGATGCGGTCGCCATTGCCAAACGCACCGGAGCGACCGTCATCAGCAACTTTGAGATTTGCGGGTGGTTCCAGAATCAGGGGATCAACGCGCACGCGCAGCACCTGGGCGGCGGCTACAACCATCCCTTCGGTTATCTCAAGCTCACGCTGGCCCTGCACGGCTCCGCCCTGCCGGACGGGAGTTACGGCGGCAACCCGTGCGGCTTCCTGCTCACCAGCGAGGGCAAGAAAGTCTACCTGGCCTGCGACACCGGGCTGTTCGGCGATATGAAGTTAATCGGCGAAGAAGGCCTGGACTTGGCCGTCCTGCCCATCGGCGACAATTACACCATGGGGCCGGACGACGCGTTGCGGGCCGCAAAATTACTCCAAGCCAAAAACGTCATCCCGGTGCACTACAACACCTGGGATTTGATTAAGCAGGACGCGGGCGCGTGGGCCAAACGGGTCGAGGCCGAGGCCGAAGCGGGGGCGAAGGTGCATGTGATCAAGCCGGGGGAGAGTTTTAGCTTGTAATTGGGGATTGGTAATTAGAGATTGAGGGACTTGCCAGCCCCCTTCCCTGCGCCGCCCTGTTCCAGCAGGGCGGTTGCATTTTACTGAAGTTAGCGGAGGCGTTTGCGTATCTCACGGAGGTCTTCGACCACTTTCTCTTCAGTCAGTCCTTTTGCCTTTGCAATCGGCGCGGCTTCGCTCGTCGCCAGACGAATCTAGCACATTGCCAAATCAAAGTCAAACTGCTCCCTACAAGAGGTCCGGGTGTGTACTCAAAGGTTGTCAGGGGGTTGGCGTGGGAGCGGCTTGTAGCCGCGACGGTCGCGGTTGTCCGCTTCGCGCCGCTCTCACGAATAAGGTTTGCGTGCACCTCTCGGAAAAACCCTTTGCCAGAAGGGGCGCTTACTGATAAACTGCGGGCGGATAGTCCGACACCTAAGAGCACTCTTCTCCTATGCCTGCCTCTCAAATGGTTTTACCTCTCTCGCCGACGGCTGTTGCGCCTGCCTATGAGGCGAGGCTCCGCGAGGCCTACGCCAACGACGGGGCGACTTCCTGTGAAGCGCGGCTCTCGCTTGAGCTGAAATACGCCCCGCTGGTGACGCCGACGGACGAATTCAACCGCAAACTGGTCAGTTACCAGGCCAACAAACAGGCCCGGCTTCACAGCTGGTTCAAGTACAAAGAGGGTTTCTCTGCGCAATTAGTCGAGAGCCTGCTTGGCAAGTTTGGAATCCGTCCCGGTCAAAAAATACTTGAACCGTTTGCCGGCTCGGCCACGATGCTGCTGGTCGCCAAAGAGTTGGGCATTGACGCCGTTGGAATTGAGATACTGCCCGTGTGCCATCTGGCCTGGGAGGCAAAATCCCGCTACCAGGAATATGATCTGGCCGAACTGCGCCAGGTCATGCGCTGGGTACAGGAGACTCAGCCTGGACTCAGTCACACCGCTTTTCCCCACATCACGATTACAGAGTCCGCTTTCGCGCCCGAACAAGAAACGAAACTGATGTGGTACGCAGAGCAGTTCGAGGTCTTGAAGGTCAGCGGCTTAACCAAGTTGTTGCTTCGGCTGGCGCTTGTTTCCATCCTGGAAGATATCAGCTTCACCCGCAAGGATGGTCAGTATCTGCGCTGGGATGCAAGGTCGGCTAAAGCCCAGGGGAGAGATGCGCGGCGGGCCGCGCAAGGCAAACAACCCTTCCGAGCCTTCGACAAAGGCAAGATTCTTGACGCCAAAGAGGCTCTCTTGACAGCCCTTAGCGAGGTTCTTCAAGACATTGAAATCATGCAGCGCAACGGGATGAAACCCGGGCGCCAGGAATTGATTGAAGGCACAGTCCTGGAAGTCTTGCCTCGCCTGCCCGGCCAGCAGTTCGACGCCGTTATCACCTCGCCGCCCTATTGCAACCGCTATGACTACACTCGGACGTATGCGCTGGAATTAGCGTTTTTGGGCGTGGGCGAGGAAGGGGTAAGAAATTTGCGTCAGGAACTGCTCAGCTGCACGGTTGAGAACCGTTCAAAATTGCAGCGCCTCGAAACCTTTTATGCATCTCTGAACCGTCGCTTAGATTTCGAGAGGGTGGCGCGTGTCGTCAATACGAATGAGGCTTTACAAGAAGTCTTCGCGGCAATCCGCACGCGCGGCCAACGGGGCGAACTGAATAACAAGGGCGTCATCCGCATGGTGGAAGGCTATTTCACCGAATTGGCCTTCGTCATCTTTGAACTCCATCGCTTATGCCGGAGCGGCGCGCGCGTCGCGATTGTCAACGACAACGTGCGCTATGGAGGCGAGATTATCCCTGTGGATTTACTCATGACCGATCTGGCCCGTGAATTCGGCTTCTCCCCTGAATCAATCTACGTTCTCCCCCAGCGAAAAGGAAACAGCAGCCAACAAATGGGCAAGTACGGCCGTGAAGCCAATCGAAAAAGCATTACTGTCTGGGCCAAGAAATAAGATAGCGGGGAATAAACATGCCGCGCCGCCGCCGCACCCGCGAAACTAACCCCCCTCTGTTTGAAACTGACCCCTTACCGGACTTCGCCAGCACTCAGGAAGAAATTCGCCGGGCTGTCCAGCGAAACGCCGTGCAACGAGGTCAGTTTTTTGCTCTCAACCTCGCCCGGCTAGGTTTTGATCAGATTCTCGATCAAGTCGAGGCTATCGCGCGCGATCTTGATCTGGAGCTATGGCGCGAGGCAGCCGGTCGCTTCAACATCAACCCCGCTGCATTGGATGTTCTGGATAGCAAATTGA
>DAOTXG010000039.1:0-12486 GCA_034435515.1 Anaerolineales bacterium | reverse complement strand
CCGACTGGCTGAATTCCACCAACGCCTCCAACTTTGCCAGCGCCGCGCCGGAGGCGAGGGACTCTTTCGCCTCTTCCACTGCGTCGGCGAAACGGCCGGTTTCGGCGGCGAGGGCGGCGGCGGCGTTGAGCAAAACCGCGCCCTGGCGCGCGCCGTTGAGGACAGGCTTCCCCAAGCCTGTCCTACTGAGAAGGTCGCGCAGGATTTGGGCGTTCTCGTCGGGCAGGCCCCCGCGCAGTTCGGCAAAGGCGGCGCGGGGGAAGCCCAGTTCGGCAGGGTCGAGATCAAAAGTGCGGACGGCGCCGTCCTTAAGATGGCTCACGCGATTCACGCCGCAGGAGTTAAGCTCGTCCGCGCCGCCGTAGCCGTGAATGACGAACGCCGCCCGGGCGCCGAGTTCGCCCAGCACCCTGGCGAGCGGCTCGGTGAGCGCCGGATCGTATACGCCGATGAGCTGCACGTCCGCGCCGGCGGGGTTGGTCAGCGGGCCGAGCACGTTGAAGATGGTGCGCTGGCCGATTTCTTTGCGCGGCCCGACGGCGTGTTTCATCGCCGGGTGGAACTTGGGCGCGAAAAGAAAACCGATGCCGACTTCGTCTATAGCCCGGCCTACCTGTTCCGGCGTGAGGTCGAGGCTGACGCCCAGCGCGGCGAGCACGTCCGCGCTCCCGCACTGCGACGAGGCGGCGCGGTTGCCGTGTTTGGCGACTTTCCGCCCCGCGCCGGCGACGACGAAGGCGGCGGCCGTGGAGATGTTGAACGTCCCGGCGCCGTCGCCGCCCGTCCCGGCGGTGTCATACAGAGCCTGGCCCCGGCGCTGGAGCGGGACCGGCACGGCGTTGGCGCGCATGGCGCGGGCCGAGCCGGTGATTTCCTCCACCGTCTCGCCTTTCATGCGCAGAGCGACGAGGTACGCGCCGATCTGCGCGGGGGTGGCCTGCCCGGTCATGATGACTTGCATGGCCTCCTGGGCTTCCGTCGCGGTGAGGTTTTCGCGTTTGAGCGCTTTGGCGATGTAGGGCTTGAGCATGGTGACCTCCGGAGGGACTTGCGGTTGGAAGTGGTAATTGGTAAATGGTAATGGCGCGTGATGAAGAATTACTGATTACCAATGACCTCCAACTCCACTGACTCAGTCCCGAACAAGTCAACGGTGTCTTGAAAGAGTTCTTGCGAGTAGGCCAGGCCGGTGGCTTCGCGCACCAGGCGCATGGTCTCTTTAGCCTCGGCCTGCATCCGGCGGATGCCGGCCGCGAGCGCGTCCTGCGCGATGAGCGGATGGGCGAGGTAGTAGGCGCGGCGCTCGCGGATGGGGTCGAGGAAAGCGTTTAGCGCGCGGGCGAGTTTCGCCTTCACCTCCACGTCGCCCACGCGGCCCACGCGGTAGCGTTCCTTCAGGTCGGCCACTTCATCCTTGTCGGCGTTGAACGCCTCGTGATAGATGAAGACCGGATTCCCCTCGACCGTCCCTGGGTCGGTGGCGCGCAGCCGCTTGGGGTCGGTATACATGGTTTTGACTTTGGCCTCGACCGTGGCCGCGTCGTCCGAGAGGAAGATGGCATTGCCCAGCGATTTGCTCATCTTCGCGTTTTCGTCGGTGCCGGGCAGCGTGGGCACCTCGCCGACGAGCACTTCCGGCTCGGGGAAGACCGGGCCGTAGAGCGTATTGAAACGCCGGGCGATTTCGCGCGTGACCTCGACGTGCGCCTGGTTGTCTTTGCCGACCGGGACGATGTGCGCGCGGGGCAGGAGGATGTCGGCGGCCTGCAAGACGGGATAGCCGAGCAGGCCGAAGGGCAGGGTGTCGAGGTGGGCGTCGCGAGCCATGTCCTTGAGCGAGGGCAGGCGCTCCAGGCGCGGGACGGTGACGAGCATCTCGAAGAGCAGGTTCAACTCATAGGTCTCCGGGATGGCCGACTGCACGAAGATGTGCGCGAGTTCCGGGTCAATGCCGACTGCGAGATAGTCCACCACCATCTCGCGGATGAAGACGGGTATCTCGCGGATGAAGTCCCGTTCCGGTTTCGTAGTCAGCGTGTGCAGATCGGCGATGATGAAAAACGCCTCGTACTTGTGCTGGAGCCGGACGCGGTTGGCCAGGCTTCCGACGTAATGGCCGAGGTGGAGACGGCCCGTAGGGCGGTCGCCGGTGAGCAGGCGGGGTTTGGGGGTGGGTGTGGTCATCTTGGCCTCCGTTAGCGGGCAATTGGTAAGTGGTAATTACCAATCCCCAATTACCAAAACAAAAGTCCTCTCTCATTCCCTATCCCGGATTTCGGCGCGAACAAATTACGAACCGAGTTCCGAAATGGGACGAGAGGGGACTCCCGTGGTGCCACCCAGGTTAGGCCGGGCGTTGACCCTCATTCCTGCCCCACCTGCCTGAAAGGGGGACTCCATGAAAGGGAGAGGGGGAGGAATGAAAAACCCCGTTGGTGATGCAACGGGGTCGGGACAGGCCAGCCTCACTCTTGCGGGTACGCTCTTGCAGTATCCTCAGGCGGATCGTAAGAAGTAATGGCATGAGGCTGGCATACTGAAGAGTTATACCCTTTGCTTTGATAACGGCAGCAGTTTCCGGCTTGGGCTACTGGCTGGGAGGCAACCGCGAGGGTTGTCCCTACACCTGGGCAACCGCGAGGGTTGCCCCTACAGGTGGACAACCATGAGGGTTGCCGTGACAGCGTTTGCCCTTGCAACTCGGAGGGCCATTCGGCTTCGGCGCTTGGGTCAGGCTCTCACCACGTCCTGCCCGACTCTCTGACCAACGCTTTGAAGTGTACTCGTCCTCGTCGTCGTCTTTGCGCTATTGAGTTAAGATGCTTATATCACAGATTTCGGCGGCCAGTCAAGAGGCAAATTACCGCCGTGAGCGGGGGGCGTTTTGTGCGATTTGTATGAGGTTACTTGGGAGAAGTCAGGCGGACGTCGCGCTCATTTTGGCCGGCGGCTTCAAAAGTCAGCGGCGTGCCGTCGAGGTAATTGTAAAGTCCCGTTTCCAGGAACGCCGCCGGCGCTGCCGGATCAAGCGCATACCATTGCACGAAAACGTCGCCCGGCTGCCACTGCTCGCTGCTGAACCCCAGGCCGTCGGCGACTACCGGGGGCGGCTCGCCGTAGAAGAAGTGGCTCTTAATAGATAGCGGCGCCGGCGCCGGGCCATGCGCCTGCCACACGGTATACCAGTTTTGGCGGTCCACGCCATAGCCGGCCAGTTCGACGGTTTGTCCAAACCGCACGGGCAGCGTGATCGGGCGGTCATTCGCCGTCAGCGCCGATTGAGGCAGGCCGCGCGTCAACTGCTGGACGATATCGGTCTGCCCTTTCCAATAGTACACGGCGTAAGACGGCAACAGAGTCGTAGCCACGTGCTTATAGATCTGAGTGAATTGCGTGGGGAAGCGTTTTTCAATCCACGTCGTATCTTCGCCCAGAGGCAGAATGTACCAGCCGGGTTGAGCGCCATCGGGGAAGACCCAGCTGCGCCGGCAATCAAAAAAAACTTGCCGCAGGTTGTCCTGTCCAACCACGCGGCTGGCCCGAGTCGCGTCCAGCGGTGCAACCGGGTCCAGGCACTGCGCGATCCAGGCGCCCTGCGCCGGTTGCGAAACCTGATAAATGAAGATGGAATATCCTAGCGTCTCAACCGGGGTCTGCCGCCGAAACCAGTCAAGGGCATCCGGTTCCGGCAAGACCGATCCGAGCAAATGTGTGACGCTGATGGCGTAGACGCCCGGCGGCGGGTTGGCCACCGCAAAGGTCGGCTCGTCGTCCTCGTTGGATAACCCCTGCCATCGGATGCCGTAATGGGCAGGATCACTGGTGCCAAAATGGCTCAGGTAGATCGAAGAGAGATTGGTGCGCTTCTGGTAGTCGGCCACAAGATTGAGGTCCTGGCCCCAGTCGATGTTCGAGTCGCTCAAGTAGCGGTAGCCCTGCGCCGACCCGCCGGCCAGTTCGTTGAAGTAAGCCAGGTAGTGAGGATACTGGCGCACACCGGCCAGCGCGTACCAACCTAAAGCCAGACTCAGGGCAATCTGTCCCAGGCGTTTTTGGAGGAGCCAGGGGACGGCGGCGACGGCCCACACCATGAGCAGCGGCTCGACCGGCAGAATATGGCGGTAGCCAATGTTCAGGCGCGTGTAACTCGCAATCGCCAGCAGGGCGGCGGCTGGCAGCCAGAGGAAAATATCCGGCTGCCAGCGGCGCTGGACCAGGCACAACCCGGCGGCCAACCCTGCCAGCGCCAGCGCCGCCAGCGGCGCTTTGACGAGCAGCGTGACGATGAAGTAATGCCACCAGCCGTCGTGCGACAGCTGGCCGAGCAGGTAAGCGCCGTGACCCCGCTCAATGTGCGACTCGACGTGCACGAAGCTGTCTGCGTAGATGCCCGCCGGCACCGAGAAGGGCAGACCGCTCACCGGGCTGACGTCAAAGCCGTAGAGGATCCAGAGCGTCAGGCCGGCGATGGGCAGCAACCCCAGCCAGACCAGCCCCGGCCGCTGCCACGGTTGTCCCCTGCGCCACTGACTGTAGCACAGTATCAGCGCCAGAGGGACCAGTAGGAGCGCGGTGATTTTCACCCCCAGCGCCAGGCCCAGGCCAACGCCCGCCAGCCCATATCGCCTCGGCGACGGTTTGCGCCAGTAGAACCACAACGTAAACAGCGCTGCAAAGTAGGCGGCGGTGATCGGCAAGTCGGTCGTGGCCAGGCTGGAGAAGGCTAAGAGATTGGGCGCGAAAGCGAAGAGGAGCGACACGACCAGTTGGCCGGGAAGCCCCTGGCGCTCATAAGCCCAGCGCGCCATCAGGCTTCCCAGGAGCAGGCCGGCGAACAGGACCGGCAGACGAGCCAGAAAGACGACGCGTTCGACGTCGAGGCCGCGTTCCCAGAGGAATTCGTGCGCAATGTCCTGACGCTCACCCGTCGCCCACGAGTCCATCTGGGTCAGGTCCGGCAGGTTTGGCTCCGTGATCAGCAAAGAGCCGATCAGCCAGTCGCTCAAGGGGGCTGGCGGCTGAGGCGGCGCTCGCGGCGAAACAGCCAGAGTTGACGCCCGTACCCGATATACACCGGCTCGTCCACCGTGGGCGCCTTTTCCAGCAGCGCGCCCAGACCCAGTGCGAAAAAAATAAGGAGGCTGCCCAGCGTCCCCAGCCGCATCGCCAGTCTCTGGGTGGAGCGGCCAGTCTGCAGATATTTTTCCATGAACTCTCTCTAATCCGTCGTCCGATTGACGCCAGAATTCTACCTCGTTCTACGGAATGGATGCCTGGCGACGACTTTAGCCGTCCGCCGCCCGGAAATTT
This sequence comes from Anaerolineales bacterium, assembly GCA_034435515.1. Taxonomy (GTDB): domain Bacteria; phylum Chloroflexota; class Anaerolineae; order Anaerolineales; family UBA6663; genus DATDRS01. The sequence goes on along the minus strand of DAOTXG010000039.1, from coordinate 7,176 downwards.
GGCGTGCGGTTGGTATATAATCGCCTGACACAATTGTACCCGACCCTTTCAGACTTATGGCCCTGACACAAGCTCTGATCATCGTGAGGCGCCTGCCAATCCCAAGGAGGGCCTGGCTGCCGCTGGCTGGCCTGCTCGTTTTTTTCGGTCTGTGGCTTTACGGCCTGGGCCGGGTGGCGCTCAGCAGCGATGAGGCGTCTACGGCGCTGATGGCCAATATGCGGCTGGGCGGCATCCATCGGCAGAATGAGGACTCGCCCCATCTCCCGGCTTATAACCTGACCGTGCGCGCCTGGCGGTTAGCCGCCGGCCCGCTGAACGAGTTCCTGATCCGCTATCCCTCCGTGCTGATGGGGTTGCTCTTGCTGAGCCTGGTGTATCGCGGCGGGCGCGCCTTAGGGCTGGGAGGTCTGGGGGCCGGCGCGGCCGTCATTCTGGTTGGGCTTGACCCTCAACTCACGCTGCATCTTCGTGAGGCCCGCCCTTATGCGTTGATGCTGTTAAGCGTTACCGGGGCGGCGGTGGCCGCATTGAACTTCGAGCGCAGCCGGTTCGGAGGGGCGATGGCCACAGGGGCCAGCCTGCTGGCGCTGTTCAGCCATTACTTCGACAGCCCCTTTGTCGGCGCGTTGGGGCTGTGGGGCCTGGCGACCTTCCGCGGACGCACACGGCGCAACTGGATCATTTCGCAGGCGCTGGCGTGGGGCATATGGATGATTTGGGTGCCGCTGCGGGGACGCGCCTTTTTCAACCCGACCAGCCTCAACATCGGAAAAACCTGGTCGTTCATCCTGGCGCCCTGGGAGACGCTCCTCTGGCTGATGCGCATTGGCTCGGTCGGATACCGTGAAGCGGCTGAGGCGTGGGTGGCTTACGTCGGGGGCGCGCTGCTGGTCGTCGGCTGGTTGGTCGGTGGGACGCTGGCTCAAGGGCGGGAACGCCGGTTCTTACTCATGCTGGTCGCCCTGCCGCTTGGCGCTTACGCCCTGCTCGGCTCGGTCCGGCCCGTCTTTCATGGCAAGTTTATGCTCCCCTGGCTGGTGTTCGCTTCGCTGGCCGTGGGACGATGGCTGACCTCGCATCCCCGCACGGGCCGCCTCGCCTGGGCCGGGCTGCTGACGGTGATGCTGTTGCCCACCTGGCGGACCCTGCAACATCCCTACGATCCCGGCGTCTTCACCGGCGCCGATCTGTCCACCACGCCGCGCGAACTGGGGCAGGCTCTTCTGGGGCTGGCTGGCCCCAATGACGTTTTTGGCCTGGGCACGCCTGACCCGGTGCACTGCTACTACCTTCAGCACTACTTTGAGCGCCGCCTGGATTGCGCCCTGATTCCCAAATATCCAACGCAAACGGCGGACGAGTTAGAAAAACAGGTTGGCGATCTGCTGGCTAACTACGATGTGCTCTGGTATCTGGACTATCACAACCCCTCTTGGGATCCGGCGCGAATCGCCGACCAGGTCCTCAGCCGGAGCGCGCTGAGTCTGGGGGAGACAGAAGCGGCCCGACGGAAATTGCGGCTGTATATCAGCCCGGCGACGGTCTTGCGTGAAGAAAAGGCGATTGGCGCGCAGATCGGCGGCGTGGCTGAACTGGAGGGCGCCTGGGTTATGCAGGAGCGCCGCCTGCGCCTCGTCCTCGTGTGGCGCTCACTGGCTGATCGGCCAGCGGTGGAGGCCAAAGTCTTCACGCACCTGGTCGGGGAGGGAGGCGAGGTGATCAGCCAGGACGACAGCATACCGGTGAACTGGAGCCGCCCTCTGCCGACGTGGCAGCGGGGAGAACAATTGCTGGACGTTCACGTTTTGCCTCTGCCCTTGTCTGGTGGCCTCGGCCCAGGCGCTGTCCTTAACATCGGCTTGTACGACTCCAACACACTGGATCGGCTGCCGGCGCATGATCGGTTTGGGCAGCGGCTGGAGGGGGATGCGGTTCGACTACCCCTTGCGCCACGCTAGTACCGCGCCAGTTCCCGAATCACTTCGCGCGTCAACTGCGTCTCGAAATGTTTGGGGCCGCTGGCGTCGGCGGTGAGGAAGGGCAGCGAGATGGTGACAGACTTCTGCGTCTTGAGCGTCTGCACGGCTTTCTCGGCGGCCTCGACGATGCGCTGATAGGCCACCTTGTCATCCGCCACTTTGACGCCCGTCTGCTCGAAGGCCTGGCTGAGGAGCCAGCCGACGACCGCCTGGACTTCGCGGTTGCCGACCGCCGGGCCGGCGGGCCGGCGGGGCGGGAAGAAGTCGCGCAGCCCAGGCAAGCCGGGACTTTCGCCGTTGCGCTGCCGGTAATACACGCCCAACCCATACGCGATCACCACCACCAACACGACCAGGATAAGAATGCCTACGATGCTGCTCATGTGCGCCTACCTTGCCAAAGCTTTTGCCAGGATTAGTTTACGGTGTTATACACATCCCTCGCTCCCGCCGGATTTGCGCGAAGCGTCCGGCGGCGGCGGATTGCAAATCCGCCGCGAGCGTTATTTGTGTGCTATCACCAGTTAGTTTAGCAAAGATTGGATTTTGGTCAATGTACAAATCGGGCCATTATTCACAAACGCTCCGGGCCGGGCCTCCTTCGCGGAGCATCCTGAAATGCAGTGAAAATGGGGAGCAAACGGGGGTCAACGCGCCAATACCTCGGAGAGGCTGGCCTGGATGTCCGCCCGCGCGCCGGGATCGGTCTCTACGTTCAACTGTTTCTCCAGGGCAGGGGCGGCGCTCTGCCCTTCCAGCCGCGCCAAAGCCCACGCGGCGTGTCCGCGCACGAGCGGGCTGGCGTGGCCTGACAGCCAGCGCAGGGTTGGGATCAGGCTCGCCGGCCGGCTGCCGCTTGCGCTCCGCCTGGCGGAGTTCCCGGCGGCGATGCAGGCATTGCGGATCAGGCGTTCCGGGCCGAGGCGCTGGAGGGGCGTGCCGCGAAACAGCGCATCAAAGCCGGCTTCGTCCAGTGAGAGCAGTTGGCTGAGCGGCGGCGCGGCGCGGTCGGGGCTGAGCGGGAAGAAATCGGTCTCGAGGGTCTGCACGGCGAAGCGGTTCCAGGGGCAGACAGTCTGGCACACGTCGCAGCCAAAGACCCAGTTGCCCATTTGGGCGCGGAGGCCGCGGTCAATCCAGCCCTTGTGCTCGATAGTCAGATAACTGATGCACAGGCGGGCGTCCAGCACGTAGGGTTGCGGGAACGCCTGCGTGGGACAGGCCGCCAGGCAGCGCGCGCACGTCCCGCACATCGTTTCGCGCGCGGGCCGGTCGTACTCGTCAAATTCCGCCTCGGTCAGAATCTCGCCGAGGAAGAAGTCGCTGCCCCGGCGCGGGTGGATCAGCATCGTGTTCTTGCCGACGAAGCCGAGGCCCGCCTGTTGGGCGTGGTCGCGTTCGAGGACGGCCCCGGTATCCACGTAGGCGCGCTGGCGGACGGCGCTCCGGCTTTCGGCGCGCATCCACGCCGCCAGTTCTTCGAGGCGCGGGAGCATCAGGTCGTGATAATCGCGCCCCCAAGCGTAGGCGGCGATGCGGCCCCGCAAGGGGTCGTCCAGAAGGTCGTCCGGCAGCCTCAGCATGTGGTAATCCAGCCCGGCGACGACGAGCGAGCGGACGCCGGGGAGGATGGCGTTCAGGTCCTGGCGGCGGGCGGCGCGGTCAGGCCGGGCCATATACCCCATCTCGCCGTGCATCTGCGCTTCGACCCAGCGGAAGTACGCGGCGAGGTGAGGCGCGGGCCGCGCCGGCGTGACCCCAATCAGGTTGAAGCCCAATTCGCGGGCGCGGCCTTTGAGGGCGCTGGCTGGGAAGAGCATCCCCTGTATCGTATCACATCACGTTCCACGTGGGGATTCCCCTAAAAGAGGGGGCGCACGCAAGGATTGATACTGTTGGCGAAATCGGCAACGGATGGGTAACGGATGTAACGGATAGCACGCTCATCCGCTACACGCGAAGCGGTTACAAAATCCGTTGCCAACAGGTAGGCGCAACAATTCGCCAACAGGATCAAAGATTGTCAGCGGTAGAGACGTTCCGGTAGAACATCTCCGTAGAGACGTTTCGGTGAAACGTCTCCGTGAGATGCCCACTGGGAGACGCCCCACCGGGGCGTCTCTATAACGCACCTGCTGAGAAGGTTTGCGTACAAACAAAACCCGGGACCCCGGCTGTCCCCTCAGCCGGGGTCCCTGTTAACGTGCGATGCACTTCTGCCCCCTACGCTGCGCTTCGGGGGTCTGCGAAAGTGCGTCGCACGTGGCGGCCTGTTATCTTGTGTGGCCTACCCTGCGGCGCAGATACCATCCACCGGCGGCGAGTGCTGCGGCGGCCAGCGTCAGCCCGAGATAGAGCATGTAGCCGCTCGTCGGCGGGTTGACAGACTGGGGCGCGGACACTGGCGACTGGCCGGCAGACCTTTCCTCCGCCTTGTACAAAGTGAGTGCGGCCTGCATCGCGCCAGTCGCATCGTAGACGATGGGCAGGGAGGCGGCCTTCCCCACCACGCCGGGATTGAGCGCAGCCAGCATCGCGCCAGTCGCGTCGTAGACGATGGGCAGGGAAGCGGCTTGCCCCACCACGCCAGGATTGAGCGCGGCCTGCATCGCGCCGGTCGCGTCGTACACGATGGGCAGCGAGGCGGCTTGCCCCACCACGCCGGGATTGAGCGCGGCCAGCATGGCCCCGGTCGCATCATAGGCGATGGGCAGCGAGGCGGTCTTTTCCGTCGCCTGGGGGTTGATTGTGGCCAGCATGGCCCCGGTCGCATCATATACCAGCGGGTGAGCGGCTTTCACGCTGGTCGGCTGGGGGGCGATGGCTGTGAGCCTGGCCGCGGTGGCGTCGTACACGATTGGGAGCGGGCGTTGTTCGCGCAGCCAATCCAGGGGCCACATCATTAGAGTGATGATGGCCGTGATCAAGATTGCGAGCTGTTTCATGTTGACCTCCGAGTGTTGAATGCGGCGCCAGCGGAACTGGGCCTGTGTCGTCATTTGTCGCATGATGGCTGGCGGAACTTCTCGATCTGCCGCCTGTGTCTCGAAAAAATACCGCCGTCCATCATCTTGTCCTGATGATAGACGGCGGCCCTTTGTGGTCGCTCTATATGCGCTTAATTGGGTCTTTTTTTTGGTTTATGTGAGGGGAACTCAAGGAACTGGGGGGAACTCAGGGGCTTATGCGTTTAATTGGGCGTAGTAACGACTTCAGTCATTTGCCTTCTTGCGCCAGCGACTGAAGTCGCTACTACGAGTCCTTCTTAATCAACTGGACGGCCAGTAGTCCGATCCGCCCACGCAGAGCGTGCCAATCCGTCTTCTGCCGTCATCGCCCGGCGAGGGAAGAAGCCGGATTTACGGAATGGGCGGATTGGGCCGTATTCGTCCGATCCGTTCATTCGGCTGATCCGTCTTCTCTCTTTCCAGCGCCGGATGAAGCGCCACGACCTATCCGCTAATCCGCTACGCGAAGCGATCCGCTGACAGGGCATTCTCGATCGCCTCCTCCATCGTCATCTTCTTTCCCTCCCCCCACGCCGCCGCAAACGCCGCCTCGCCCAACGCAGCGCGGGCAGTGTCTATAGCCCGGTCGTGCTCGGCGCGCTCGGCGGCGGACATTTCAAAGCGGAGCGGGGCATAGAGCGCCTCCGATACGCCGAGCAACCGGGTTGCACGTTCCATCTGGTTCTGAGCAACGGCCAGCACCGCCCAGGCGTCTAGCGGGTAGGCGACTGCGGCCCCATAAGTTTTCAGCCAAACGATGGTTGGTCTGATTCGCCGTCCCAGTATCTTCAACGTTTCCGCGTAAAATGCACGCGCCGCGCCATCATCACCCCGCGATTGAGCCACTCGCCCCAGGCCGTAAAGGGCGTGGAAGGTTGCGGGTCTGAGGCCCGCCTCCCGGCTCATCTTCAATCCTTCCTCAAATCGTTTGGCAGCCGACCCGTAATCGCCCTGCGCCCAGGCGACTTTGCCCAAGCCCTGTAGCGCAAAAATGATACCCAGGTCAAGCTGAGTCTCCTGACCCAGGGCCAGTTCAGCCTCATACCATTGGACTGCTTTTTCCTCATTACCCTGCGCCAGGGCGATACTCCCGAGCGCGTGCAGACTGCTGGCAACCAACAAGTGATGGCCTATGTCACGGAACACGGCCAGGCTATCTGTGATCATTTGGGTGGCTCGTGAATAATCGCCCCGTAACCAGGCGATAATCCCCAGGCTGTAACCGTTGAGGGCGATCAGGAATCTATCGCCGAGGTCCTGTGCGAAAGCTCTGGCTTCTTCATAAATTTGGGTCGCCCGCTCGTAATCACCCTGCCATAAATAGACATCCCCATAGAGGGAAAGGAAGAAGCCTATAGCCCACTTGTTTCTCAAGGCGCGAAAACTGGCTAAGCCTTCCTCATACAACGTGATCGCCCATTGGTAGTCGCCTTGCCAGAAAGCCAACTCCCCCAAGTTCCAGAGCGCGACGGCGATCCCATCCTGGTCGCCGATTTCCCTTCGCAGAGCCAAGTTTTCTTCCACAAGTATTGCTGCCCGTTTGTAATCATCATTTTTCTGCGCACTGTTCGTTAATTCCATGAGCCACTCAGCAACGCCGAATTTATCCCCGACCTCACGAAACAAGGTGAGGCTCTGCTCCAGCCGGCTTTCCCTCCGATTGCCGGCGGATGGCAGTGGCAATGCTCCCAATCTCAAGAGCGCATGAGCCATGCCCTGTTTCCCTGCCGGGCCTAGCCCCTGGAACAGAGCCAGGCTTTCCTCCAAACGCGCCGCCGCTTTCCCAACCTCGAACGTCATAAAAATCAAAAACCCGCTCGCGTTGAGCGCCTTCCCCCGGATCATGGCGCGGCTGTGTGGCAGAGGCCGATCGCCTCGTTCCCCCGCCTCGATGGATAGCCCTCGCTCCAGCCAGTCAATTCCTTCATTTTTATAACCGCGAATGTGCCAGAACCACAACAGGGCGCTCGCCAGACGCAACCCGGCTTCGGGCGACCGCAAGGGATCGCCCCTACGCTCCAGCGCCCACGCCAGCGCCGCGCGAATGTTATCCAGTTCGGCTTCCAGCCGATCCAGCCACAGCACCATATCGAACGCGCGCAAGTTAGGTTCCGCTCGTTCTGCGAGTTCAACGAAATACGCCAGATGCCGTTGACGCATCATCTCCCCCTCGCCTGCTGCCCAGG
>DAOTXG010000038.1:0-9331 GCA_034435515.1 Anaerolineales bacterium | reverse complement strand
CGTAGGTGTAACGGCGCAGGCGCGTCAGGTAAGCGGCGTTCGTCCCCGCCCGGCGGGCCAGGGCAGCCAGGTACGCGAAATACGCGGCAAACGCCCAGAAGTTGCCCGCGCGCAAAAGATTGGCCACAACCTCGGGCAGGGCGAGCCAACTCCACAGGTTGACCGACCAGACCGGCCAGAGCAGGCCCACGCCGTCGAACCAGGCGAAGATATCCACCAGGCTGTGGAGCAGGGCGATGCCGACGGCCAGCCCGTATCCGAAGGTGCGGAGGGACTGGCCGCCGCGCACAAGCGAAATCAGCGAGAGCAGGCTGACGAGGGCCAGCGGGAAAAAGAGCGTATGCGTGAACGTGCGATGATAGATCGCCTCGGCGGCCTGGGCGTCCATCTTCTGCACGAGGATGGCAAAGGCCTGAGGATAACTATCCGCGTCGGGCAGGAGGCTGCCGAAGACCAGGCCGAGCGCGAACCAGCGCCGGGTGGAAAGCCGTTTGCGCGCGGCGAGGGCGAGGAGGGCGTGCAGTCCGGGTTGAGGCATAGCGAGGCCTTGTTGTGCAATATACATGAGTGGGACAAGCCAGCGGCTTGTCCTACGTTTGCTGCTTTTGGCTGCGGCACGCTTCGCGGGTTGCGCCTATGGCTCGTCAGCCAGAACCGACGCGACGATCTTCACGGGTTGGAGCGGCCTGACGCGCAGCAGGCGGAACGCCAGCTGCACCGCCGGGCCGATGGCGAGCGCGAAGATCAGCGTGCCAATCCCAACCGGGCCGCCCAACAGCCAGCCGACGAGCACGACGGCGACCTCGATGAGCGTGCGCGCGACACGCACGCTCACTTTAGCGATCCGGGAGATGGCGAGCATCAGGCTGTCGCGCGGCCCGGCCCCGGCGTTCACGCCCACGTAGACCGCCGTCGCAAAGCCCATAATCAGCGTGCCGAGCAGCAGGTAAGGAATCCGAATCCACCAGCCCGGCGGGGCTGCGGGGATGAACGGCTTCAGCCAGTCCACCCACAGGCCGATGGAGAGCATGTTGGCAATTGTCCCCCAGCCCAGCGGCTGCCGCAGGAGGACGTCAATCAGCGTGATGACGACGGCGACGACGATGGTCGCCAGCCCCAGCGTGATGGGGAAGTGCAGCGTGAGCGCCTTTTCCAACACCACCCAGGGCGAGGTGCCCAGGTCGGCCTGCACCATGATGTCAATCGCGATGGCGAAGAGCACAAAACCCAACTGGATGATGAGGAAATCGCGGAGGAACTGCCGCCAGCCGTTCCAGCGAATGACGAAGATGTGCTTGAGCATGTCGCACCCAAAAACACGAGGCGGCGTCTCCGCCGCCCCGCGTAGAATGGCGTCATTGTACCTTATCTCCGCGCCGGAATTTCTAACCAGTTGCCCTCTTGACCAACTTGTCCTACGCTCCAAATGATAACGATTGAGAGGCAGCGGCAAACGAGGCATGCAATGAAAAAGTGCCCTTTCTGCGCTGAACAGATTCAGGACGAAGCCATCAAGTGCCGTTATTGCGGCGAGTTCCTCGACGGGCGGCCGCGAGTTGCTGAGCGGGTTGTTCTCGGCGGCTACGGCCTCTACCGGTGGGGGTACGAATACCAGTCCCCACTTAAACTTTTTGGCTGGCCGCTGCTTCACATTGCTCAAGGCATCAACCCGGAGACTGGCCGGCCGCGTGTGGCCAAAGGCGTGATCGCGATCGGCGACATCGCCATTGGGGTGTTCGCCCTCGGCGGCCTGGCGCTGGGCGGTTTCGCCCTTGGCGGCGTCGGGTTCGGCGTCCTGGCGCTCGGCGGAGTCGCCATCGGCGGGATCACACTCGGCGGCGTGTCCCTCGCGCTTTTCTTCGCCGTCGGCGGGGCGGCGATCTCGGCCATGTACGCGGTCGGCGGGCTGGCGTTGGCCCCTCATGCGCTCGGCGGAACCGGCGCCGACCCGGAACTTCTGCGACTGTTAGGACAGTGGCTGCCGGGCTTTCCTGAAACCCTGCCTGAACCCCGCCCTTGAGCACACCCTGGTGCCGGCGCAGGCGGCCTATGTGCGATCACAACGTCAGCCGATTGGCGGAGTCGTACCCATACGTCATGACCACGCCGCTCGTCTTCGTTTCGGTGAGGCAGTTGCCCACGGCGTCGTAACCGTAGTAGAAGTACTCGCCCGTGCTGTAGGTTGCGCCGGTCAGGCGATAGAGGGGATCGTACTGATAGGTGATCGTGATCGGGACGGGAACATCCACAATCGTCAGCGTGGCGGTGCTTGGTGTGCCAAGTGTGGCATTGCCTGGGTTGCTTAACGCCAGGTTGAGCGTCTCGTCCCCTTCGTAGAGCGCATCGCTGAGGATGGACACGGGGAAGGTCTGGCTGGTTACGCCCCACGGAAGGCGAGACGCCCGGCTTGGAACCCGAGCGGCTCGTCTTTCATTCTTGCAGGTGTTTCAGAGCACATGGGCCGTCTGCGCGCCCAATACCTCAACGCGGATACCTGTAGGCTTCACAAAGACAGCACTTAGTATTTCCTTTAGCTCTTCAGCCATTCCCTTCGACACAGAGATGGTATCTAGTCCTTCAGTGTCAACCTGCACAATAATGCGGTGCGACTCTGCTTCCCAAAAGACTTGAACATTTCTCAAATGCGGACGCATTTTGAACTCATCCAGTAAATCCGCTGCTGCTTCGGATGACTGCTTTTCCGACACACCTAAAAGTGCCAGTCGCACGGTGAACCAAGGTAATTTTGAAGCCATGTCATCCTCCATCCTCTTTAAGGCGACGTCTCCGAAGATATTCGGTCACCTCGCCACCTTGTTTCCTACTGCAGTGTATACAGTGAGGGTAAAGCCTTTGGGACTTGTTGTCAAAATTGATTTGACTTGAAGGCTGATGGTCAGGTATGAAGTGACCACTTGTCGTGCCTGGATCTTTAGAACCACAGGTATGGCAACCCGTAGTTCGACCGATGCGATCTATCGCCTCTATTTCTCCAGGCTTCCAATCACGTTCAGGGCCACGCGCAGGAATCGACTCGCCCGCATGGGGTCCAAGCCGCAACGTGCTACCAAAATCGTCATCATCGTCGTCTCCTGACTTTGAAGCATAGAGTTGTGCCCCTCGTGGCGCCGGGTCAACGCGCTCAACCCAGTCCAGACACGGCGCCAAATCTATGCGCTCGACCCAATCAAACTGCGGCGCCGGACTTACCCCCTCAACCCAGTCGAGACGTGGCGCCAGGTCAACGCCTTCAGTCCACTCCAGATTGGGCGCCGGATCAACGACCTCAAGCCCATTCTCAATCGGGCTAGGGCACGAGGATACACCAACCAGCCCCAAGAGAAAGTCGAAAACGGTTCCACAGTGTCCGCTCGGATCGGTATAGTTGAGCGGGCTGTTGTAGGAGCACAGGTAGGGATGCAACGTCCCCGGCATTTGTATGTTGCCCGGCCAACTATCGCGAACGAAAAAGCGGCCCGTGGTGACGCTGTAATACCGCGCCCGGAGAAAAACCAATCCGCTCGCATCGCGCGCTTCTCCGGCCCAGCCAAAGCTACTGCTCCCATTTCCAGTAGCAGTCATCACCGAGCCAAACGACTCATAAGATTGAGCCAGCGTTACATTGGCATTCGCATTAGTCAGTTGCCGCACGCTCCCCAGCGCGTCGGGCAGGTGATAGCCGAACCCGCCCGCTTGCTGCTCCCCAATCCGCATCACGCCATACAGGTACGTGTTTGTAATGGTGTTGGTGCTATCCCCAGCACTTGCGTCAGGCCAGCATTTAAGTCGAGTGTGTAGTTCGTCGGCGTGCCGTTCACCGTCTGGCGCAGACCTGTGAGGTCTGCTTCGCGAAGACCTCACAGGTCTGCGCCGGATAAGATCACGCCTCCGCCCGCCGGTTGACGACCTGGCTTGTCGTCTCTACGTCATTTGTCGCGGCCTCTCCTTCAATTGACAGACAAGGGATCGCTTCAGGAGCGGTCTTTTGCTTCACTCAAAATCCGTCCCTCTGCCGATGCGCGCCGGAACGGGGTGTAGTAGGATGTGCTCAGGTAGGCTCAGAGGCGCAACGGTCACGTGCGATGCACTTCTGCCCCCTACGCTTCGGGGGTCTGCGAAAGTGCGTCGCACGTTCCAGGCGCTGTTGCCAGATGCGTATAATGCGTGACCTGTGTTGAAAGACAGGGCTTTTCCATTTTCCCTTGACTGAAAACGCCTGATGTGGCGTGGGAGTGGGTTGCAACCACGACAGGTCGCTCAGCATGCCATCAGGGTCGGGATTACAAATCCCTCCCACGACTTTGGAAAAGCCCTGTGTTGAAAGAAGGTGTTGCTTGACAGTGCCAGCCGGGGGTGGTAAAATCACGCTCAAAACACCCCACCCCATGCGGGGGGGGATGCTAAAAATGAAAGGAAACACAAGCCATGACAACCATCACCGTCAAGACTCCCAACATCTCGTGTAGCCACTGCGTGCGCACCATCCAGAACGAAGTCGGCGAACTGCAGGGCGTGCAGAGCGTCCAAGCCGTCGAGAAGACCAAACTCGTGACCATCGCCTACGACGCGCCCGCCACGCTGGAGCAGATCGAGGCGCTGCTGGACGAGATTGGGTATCCTGTCGAGAAGTAGTAATTACCCATTACCAATTACCAGTTACCAACCGCTAACGGCACTCTCCTATGCAAACCAGGCAGCTCATCCTCCCCATCACCGGCATGACGTGCGCCAACTGCGTCGCCACCATCGAGCGCAACTTGAAGAGGCTCGACGGCGTCGAAACGGCGGTCGTCAATCTGGCCTCCGAGCGGGCGACCGTGGATTTCAATCCCGACAAGACGAACCGCGACGGCATCATCGCGCGCATCGAGAAGGTCGGGTATGGCGTGGCGGTGGCCGAGGCCGTCCTGCCGTTGAAGCGCCTCGGCGACGACAACGACGCGCGCCGCCTGAAAAAGGCGCTGAGCAAACTGGAGGGCGTGACCGCGGCGGCGGTGAACTACGCGGCCGCGAAAGCCGTCGTCAAATACATCCCCACGCTGGTGAGCCAGGGTGAGCTGCGGCAGGCGATTGCCGCCGCCGGGTTCGAGGCGGTGGTGAGCGAGGGCAGCGCCGAGGACGCCGAGCGGCTGGCGCGCGAGAAAGAGATCAACCACCAATGGCATTTGCTGTGGGTGGGCATACTCTTTACCCTGCCCCTCTTCGCCCTCTCGATGACGAAAGATGTCATCCACGCCAAAGGCGTCGCCGATTTCCTGCCGGAGGTGTTCAAGTGGCAGGGCCTCGGCTGGCTGTTCTTCGCGCTCGCCACGCCCGTGCAGTTTTACGTGGGCTGGCAATACTACGTCGGCGCGTACAAGGCCCTGCGCAACGGCTCGGCCAATATGGACGTGCTCATCGCGCTCGGCTCGTCCGTCGCGTATTTCTACAGCGTGGCCGTGCTGCTCGCGCGCGACTTCGGCTGGGCCGACCTCGGCCACCTGTATTTCGAGACCGCGGCCGTCATCGTCACCCTCATCGTCTTCGGCAAATACCTGGAAGCCAAAGCCAAAGGGCAGACGAGCGAGGCAATCAAGAAACTGATGAGCCTACGCGCCAAGATCGCGCGGGTCGTCCGCGACGGGGCCGAGGCGGACATCCCGGTGGACGACGTGCGCGTGGGCGACGTGGTCGTCGTGCGCCCCGGCGAGAAAATCCCGGTGGACGGCGTGGTCGTCGAAGGCAAATCCACCGTGGATGAATCCATGCTCACGGGCGAAGCCATGCCGGTCGAGAAGCGCCCCGGCGCGCCCGTCATCGGCGCGACGATCAACAAGCAGGGCGCGTTCAGGTTCGAGGCGACCAAAGTCGGCAAAGAGACCGCGCTGGCGCAGATCATCCGGCTGGTCGAGGAAGCGCAGGGGAGCAAAGCGCCTATTCAGCGCCTGGCCGATCAGGTCTCGTCGGTGTTCGTCCCCATCGTCATCGGGATCGCCGGGCTGACGTTCCTCGCCTGGTATCTCTCCGGCGCGGTGGATTTCACCCGCGCGATGATTAACATGGTGGCGGTGCTCGTCATCGCCTGCCCGTGCGCGCTCGGCCTGGCCACGCCCACGGCCATCATGGTCGGCGCAGGGCAGGGGGCGGAGCACGGCATCCTCTTCAAGAACAGCGAAGCGCTGGAGCGCGCCGGGCGGATTAGCACGGTGGTGCTGGATAAGACCGGAACGATCACCAAAGGCCGTCCCACCGTTACCGATATTGTAATTAGTAATTCGGTAAGTGGTAATGCCTCAATTCCCAATTCCCAATTACTCCGCCTGGCGGCTTCCGCCGAAAAAGCCAGCGAGCATCCCCTGGGCGAGGCTATCGTCGCCGCCGCCACCGAGCGCGGCCTGACGTTCAGCGCGCCCGAAGGGTTCAGCGCGACCGCCGGGCAAGGCATCTGCGCGCAGGTGGACGGGCGCGAGGTGCTGGTGGGCAATCTGCGGATGATGAACGAGCGCGGGCTGGCGCTCAACGGCCTGGAGAAAGAAGTCGAGCGCCTGCAGGCCGAGGCGAAGACCGCCATGCTGGTCGGCGTAGACGGGCAGGTCGCCGGCGTGATCGCCGTCGCCGACACCCTCAAGGACGGCTCGCAGGAAGCGATTGCCGAACTGCATCGGCTGAGCCTGGAAGTCGTGATGCTCACGGGCGACAACCGCAAGACCGCCGAGGCGATTGGCAGAGCCGTCGGCGTGGACCGCGTCATCGCCGAAGTCCTCCCCGGAGATAAGGCGGCGATGGTGAAGCAGCTGCAGGGCGAGAAAAAGGTCGTGGCGATGGTGGGCGACGGCATCAACGACGCGCCCGCGCTCGCGCAGGCCGACGTGGGCATTGCGATTGGCACCGGCGCCGACGTGGCCATGGCCGCTGCGCCTGTGACGCTGATGAGCGGCGACCTGCGGGGCGCGCCGCGCGCCATCCACCTCTCGCGCCGCACGATGAGCGCCATCAAGCAGAACCTGTTTTGGGCGTTCTTCTACAACATCCTCCTCATCCCCGCGGCCGCGCTGGGCTTCCTCGTCCCCATCCTCGCGGCCGGCGCGATGGCCTTCAGTTCGGTGTTCGTCGTCACCAACAGCCTGCGTCTGCGCGGCCAGACCTTCGGCGACGTCAAGCCCTCGGACGAGGAGCGCAAGAAGGCGCTCGCCGGGCAGTTGTCGTTCGCCGTCGCCATCCTGCTCGCAGCGGCTTTGGTCGGGAACTGGATTTACGGCCGCGTGCGCCCCACGACGGAGGCGACGCTCACCGTTTCGACGCTGGCCTTCTCGCCTGACGTTATCGAGGCCGAAGTGGGCAGGCCCGTGCGGTTGACGTTCCGCAACCAGAGCAGCGTCCTCCACGACTGGAGCATCATGGAGATCCCGGTCGAGGGCATCTGGGCGACCGACGATGGCGAGATGGAAGACGAAGGACCGGCGCCGGACCTGCACGTCATCGCCCGCGCGGGCGGGACGGGGTATCTGGAATTCACGCCGACCCAGGCGGGGACTTACCAGTTCATCTGCACTGTGCCCGGCCACAAGGAGGCCGGCATGGTCGGGACGCTGGTGGTGAGGTAGGGGCGAGGCTGGTCCCCGCCCGATGTGGGCGACCGCCTATAGGATTGCTCTGCAACATCCACGCGATCCGCGAAGATTCGTGGGACAATCGGGATGACGCGACACCCTACCCCTTTGGGGAGGGGTCGTTCAACAAGTGAGCGCGGAGTTGTTGAATGGCTTGATGCAATCCTTGTTCAGCCTCCCGCAGCTGGGAAGCCACTTCGGGCGGCAGTTCGGATAGGCTGGACGTGAACGAGGTGAGGAGCATACTGGCCGCAAACAGAGCCTGCACCGCCTCGTCACTGAGTTGGTGACTGATGCGAGCGTGCTCACGAGCCTGGGCCAGCACTTTCGCCTGGAGATCACTGGTCTCTCGCTCTTCTAGCCACCGGCCTAGAAAATCTAAGAGCAGATAGGCCAGCGCTGGCCCGACCGTCCCATAAACTAGAATTTCGGCCACAAAGTGATAGGCATCGCCCAGCCAATCGTGAATCCAGCGCGCTGGACCGATCTCGTAGGCGATGACCAGAAACAGCAAGCCAATCGGCGCCAACTTTTGAAGCAGGCTCAGCCGGCGCCGGAGAGCGGCGGGGGACAGCGCTGATAGCCTGGAAGTTGGGGCAGGCGCCTGGTGACTGACAGTCTGGTACTGTGGGGAATCGGTCATTTCACCATAAGACTGTACCTTTTCCGCGGAAATAAACAGGGTCGTAAGTCATGCTTTACTTGTTATCCTTGTCATTTCGGACTGTCCGGGGCGGATTCTCTCTTGGCGCATGACTTTGGGCTTGAGCCATTTAGCGTGTTGGGATGATCGACAGATGGCGCATGAATTGGCTCAAATGTTCTGCGCGAAGATCAGCGCGAAGCGGGCCCGACCACCCCACCGCCAGTGATCGAAGACGATAGACAAGGTCTACCTCACTGCCTGCGGCCTTTGAAGCGGCCCTGGCCCCTCCAGCAAAGTCATAAGCCATAGCGTCATGTTTTAACTTGACATTGAGATTTAATGAAGTACACTAATCCCATCCGATTAGTCCCTTAGTACTCCTGAGATGGAGGGAGCTGTGCGCAGGAACTTGCGCCTCGCTTCAGTCTGGATTGTCGGGGCCGTCGCCATCCTATTTTTGGTTGGCTGTGCAACCGCCTCGCCTTCCAGTGGCGGATCGCCGGATTACCGGGCTTTCCCGGTCATCGGCAGTCGGGTCGCCATCTGGATTGCGGCGGAAGTACACCTTATGTTCGCCGCGTTCGTCCTCGGCGTACCCATGTTCGCCCTGGTGGTCGAGGTCGTGGGTGCTCGCATGAAGCAGGCCGAAGAGGCCGCCCGCTACGACCGCCTGGCGCACGAGTTCACCCGGCTGCTCCTGGTCGCCTTCTCGACCACGGCCATTTTTGGGGCTATCTTCGTTTTTCTCCTCTTTGTCCTCTACCCTCGCTTCACCAATTACCTCGCCGACATTTTTACCCCCACCCTGATTGCCTACCCGCTGCTGTTCTTCGGCGAGGCGGGCAGCCTGTACCTTTACTATTACGGCTGGGACTGGTTGAGCGGTACACCCCTGCGTAAATGGTCGCACATCGGCGTGGGCATCTTGCTCAATCTGTTCGGGACCGCGCTTATGTTTATCGCGGATGCCTGGCTGACGTTCTCTATCAGCCCGGCCGGGATTGACCCGAGCACCGGCCAGCTCTCCGACCAGTACGGCGGACTGTGGGCGGCCATTAACAACCCCACCTGGATGCCCATCAACATCCACCGGCTG
>DAOTXG010000037.1:0-1795 GCA_034435515.1 Anaerolineales bacterium | reverse complement strand
ACCGCCGCCGATGTCATCTTCCATCTGACGGTGGAAAAGGAGGGACGATACCGGTTCACGTCTGTCAACCAGGCTTTTCTCTCGGTGACGGGCCTGAGCGACGAGCAAGTGGTTGGCAAACGCGTGGATGAGATTATCCCGGAGCCGTCGTTGACGATGGTGCTAGGGAAATACGAAACCGCCATGCGGGAGAGGCGGATCGTGCGCTGGGAGGAGACCTCCGACTATCCGACGGGCCGGCTGACTGGCGAAGTCAGCGTCGCGCCCGTCTTTGACGACGTCGGGCGCTGCACGCATCTGATCGGCGCGGTGCACGACGTCACCGAGCGCAAACGGGCGGAAGAAGAAATTCGCAAACTGAACGCCGAACTGGAACAGCGTGTGCGCGAGCGCACCGCCGAGCTGGAGGCGGCCAACCAGGAGCTCGAGGCCTTTTCGTACTCGGTCTTGCACGACCTGCGCGCGCCGCTCCGGGCGATTGATGGCTTCTCGCGCATTTTGTTGGAAGATTACGCCCCCGCCCTGGACTCCGAGGCCCGGCGCTACTTGCAGGTGGTGCGCAAAAACACCCGGAAGATGGGGCAGTTGATTGACGACTTGCTGTCGTTCTCGCGCTTCAGCCGCCAGGCCGTCAACCGGGTGCGCATCGAGACCCGCTCACTGGTGAAGCGAGTCCTCGAAGAACTGAGCGCCGAACGCGCGGGGCGGCAGGTCGAGATCATCGTCGGCGGCCTGCCCGACTGCGAGGCCGACCCGGCGATGCTCAAGCAAGTGTGGCTGAACCTGATCGCCAACGCGCTCAAATACACGCGCCAGCGCGACCCGGCGGTCATCGAAATCGGCGCGCGGCAGGATAACGCCACACCCGTCTACTACGTCAAGGACAACGGCGCCGGTTTCGACGCGCGCTATGCGCACAAACTGTTCGGCGTGTTCCAACGCCTGCACCGCGTCGAAGACTTTGAAGGCACGGGCGTGGGCCTGGCCATCGTCCAGCGGATTGTCCATCGCCACGGGGGCCAGGTGTGCGCCGAGGGAGAAGTGGACAAAGGAGCGACGTTTTATTTTAGCCTCAC
Organism: Anaerolineales bacterium; assembly: GCA_034435515.1. Taxonomy (GTDB): domain Bacteria; phylum Chloroflexota; class Anaerolineae; order Anaerolineales; family UBA6663; genus DATDRS01. The sequence continues at coordinate 719 of DAOTXG010000037.1, read as the reverse complement.
CCCGGGGGTGGAGGGTGGGGCGGGAGAGTCCGCATGACTGATCACCCCATCGAAATCCTTCTCGTGGAAGACAACCCTGACGACGTGGAGCTGACCCTGCACGCCTTCCGGAAGAACAATCTCACCAATTCCGTTCACGTGGCGCGCGACGGGGAAGAGGCGTTGGATTTCATCTTCGCGCGCGGGCCGTACGCCGGGCGCGCCAAAGCCGAGAGGCCGAAGGTGATTTTGCTCGACCTGAAACTGCCCAAGGTGGACGGGCTGGAAGTCCTGCGGCAGGTCAAATCTGACCCGGAGACGAAAGTGCTGCCGGTGGTCGTGCTGACGACTTCCCGCGAGGAACGCGACGTTGTCGAAAGTTATCGGCTGGGAGTCAACAGCTACATCCGCAAGCCGGTGGACTTCGAGCAATTCACCGAGGCCGTGCGGCAGCTCGGCCTGTATTGGCTGTTGCTCAACCAGCCGCCGCAGGTGTAAGAAAGAGATGCTTCGATCCGCTCAGAATGTGTTACTCAGCATGACACTTCAAGGCTAACATCTATTTCATGGCGCCATGACCCAACCGTTACGTGTATTAATTCTGGAAGACGACCCGGACGCCGCCGAGCTGAGCGCTCTGCAACTGCAACGCGCCGGTTTTGAAATAGAATGGACGCGCGTCCAGACCGAAGCCGACTACCTCGCGCAGTTGACGGCCAGCGCCGCCCGGCCCGACCTCA
>DAOTXG010000036.1:0-6203 GCA_034435515.1 Anaerolineales bacterium | reverse complement strand
CCGACTTCACCCACACGCCCCTCGTCCGCGCTCTGCGCGCCAGGGTGTGGGAGCGGCTGGGCCAGCTCTTCCCGGCAGGTTCACGCGTGCTCGAACTGGGCTGCGGCACGGGTGAAGATGCGCAGCATCTCGCCTCGCACGGCGTGCGCGTCTTCGCCACTGACCAATCAGAGGCGATGCTCGCCGTCGCGCGGCGCAAGTGCGCCGGGCTGCCGGTGGAGTTTGCCCCATTGGATTTTTCAATTTCGGATTTCGGATTTCGGATTTCGGATCGGGGAATGTTCGATGGTGTGTTCTCTAATTTCGGCGGCCTCAACATGCTGCCCGACTACCAATCTCTAATCTCCAATCTCCAATCGCTAATCAAGCCCGGCGGCCCAGCGCTCCTCGTCCTCATGGGCCGCTGGTGCGCCTGGGAGATTCTCTGGCATCTCGCGCATCTCGACCGACGCGCCGCCTTTCGCCGCCTGCATCCGGAGGGCGCGGTGGCCTGGGTGGGCGGAACGGCTGTGCGAGTGCGGTATCCCGCGACGGCTTCGCTCCGCCGCGCCTTCGCGCCGCACTTCCATCTCACGCGCGTCCGCCCGTTGGGAGTCCTCCTCCCGCCGTCCTATCTCGAACCGCTCACCCGCCGCCGTTTTTTTCCCTTCCGCCTGTTCGCCTGGCTCGACCGGCGTCTGCCGCTCCCGCTCTGGGGCGACCATGTCCTCTACGAATTCAGACGGAATCCCAATTGACTAAAAGGTCGGTTGGGAGTAAACCTATGCAGAAGTAAGGTTACAAACGTTTATTTTCAGAGGAGAATGCTATGTACAACTACCCGCTCAACCTATCGTTCAAGTTCTTGGCTTTCGGGCCGCAGGTCCGCATCGCCGACGCTTCCGGCCAGATGGTGCTGTACGTCAAGCAGAAGGCGCTGGCGCTGAAAGAGGACGTCAAAATCTTTGCCGACGAGTCCCAGCAGAACCAGCTGTACCAGATGAAGGCCAACAAGATCATTGACTTCTCGGCGCAGTACAACATCAGCCGGGCCGACGGCATGGCGCTGGGCGCGGTCAAGCGGCGGGGGATGCGCTCGCTGTGGAAGGCGACCTACAACGTCGTGGACGCTTCCGGCGCCGACGTCGGGCTGATTCACGAGGAGAACCCCTGGCTGAAGGTGCTGGACAGCGTGGTGAGCGACATTCCTTTCGTGGGCATGTTCATCAACCCGGCCTACCTGGTCGAGCTGCGCGGCCAGACCGCTCTGTATCTCAAGAAACAGCCGGCGTTCCTGGAAGGCAAGTTCACGCTCGAAAAGCGCGGCGATTTCACCGACGCGGACGAGCGCCTGCTGCTGCCCAGCGTCGTCATGATGCTGATGCTGGAGCGCATGCGCGGTTGAAACGATGAGTATTTACAACGATTCGATAGCCCAGTACGTCACCGGCCTCTTCGCGGCGCACGACTCCATCCTGCAGCAGATTTACGAGGCCATCCCGCGGCGGGGGCTGCCGGCTATCGCCATCAAGCCGGAAGAGGGGCGCTTCCTGCAATTCCTGGTGAGCGCCTGCAGCGCGCGCACCGTCGTCGAGATCGGCACGCTCGGCGGCTATAGCGGACTGTGGCTGGCGCGCGGCCTGCCGCCGGACGGCAAACTGATCACCATCGAGAAAGAGCCGAAGCACGCCCAGGTCGCCCGCGAGCACTTCGCCCTCGCCGGCCTCGCCGGGCGCGTAGACGTGCGCCTGGGCGACGCGCACGACATCCTCCCCCGGCTGTCGGCCGCAGGCCCATTCGACTTCTGTTTCATTGACGCCGACAAGCTGAGTTACGGCGCTTATCTCGATTGGGCGCTCGCCAACGTGCGGCGCGGGGGCGTCGTCGCCGCGCACAACGCTTTCCGCGGCGGCGAGATCTTGAACCAGGACAATCACGCGCCGGACGTCGAGTATATGCGGGGCATCAACAAGCGCTTCGCAACTGAGCCGCGCCTGGTAGGGACTATTTTCCCAGCGGGAGATGGGATGCTGGTCGGCGTGGTGGTGTAATAACGCCGCTCTTGTCTGTCAACGGATTGAACGGATTTCACGGATATGGGATTTGGCTTTTGGGATTTGGGATTTGGGATCTTACCTCATGCCCGCTCCCCTTCACCGTCGTGTGCTTTCAATTATTCACGATCCCCTCATCCCTTTTGAAGGGGGGCGCAAACTGCATCAGGTCTTGAACTGGAATGACCCCGACGCCCTGGCGCAGAAGTACATCGCCGATGTGCGCGAGTGCAGTTACGGCCTCGCCAACTTTGAAATCGTCGAGCGCATCGAGGTGGATGGCTTCCCGGTCAAGCAGGACAGGTTCCTCTATACACCCGAAACCTACCTCGCCTGCTGGCGGGCGCGCTCTGGCTTTCATCAACCCGACGCCGTGGACTATCAGCGTCTGCTCGACGAGTTCGAGGTCATCCCCAGAATCAATGGCGGCGCAATTGACGAGGTATGGCTGTTCGGGTTTCCCTACGCGGGCTATTACGAGTCTATTATGGCCGGGCCGGGGGCGTTCTGGTGCAACGCGCCGCCGTTGCCGCAGCGGGCAGGGGCCGGCCCGGCCCCGACCAGGCGGTTTGTCATCATGGGGTTCAATTACGAGCGTGGCGTCGGGGAGATGCTCGAGGACCTGGGGCACCGGGCCGAATCCATCATGGCGAAAGTGTACGCCGGCAAGCGCGGCGAGGCGAACCTGTGGGAGCGCTTCACGCGCTACGACAAGACACATCCGGGACGGGCGGAGTGCGGCAACGTGCATTTTGCGCCCAACAGCCTGAGCGATTACGAGTGGGGCAGCCGCCGCAAAGTCGTCAGCCGCTGCGACGACTGGCTGAGCTTCCCGAACTTTCAGGGCCTGGAGCGCAAGGTGGATTGCCGCGAGTGGGGCAACGGCGACATCCGCCTGCATCACCTATGGTGGTTCCGCCACTTCCCACATATGGATGGAGAGACAGACGGGATTTTGAATAATTGGTGGGAATATGTCATTCGGGTTGACACGGGGTGAACTGAGCAGGTCACGCTTTCAGCGCCAGGGCACGCCAGGCTGCAAAGAAGAGCCATCCGGTCGTAATTTCGGCAAGACGTGGGACGACTTGGGGTAGAATGTCTCTGATCGCCGAATTCGCCCGCAACTTTTTGGCGTCTTCCCCGACTGTTAATCAACCAACCCGCACACTAATCAGTCGCCGCAGAGTGATCACCATCGGAACCACGCGCTTCTGGCCTGTGCTTGAGACCTATACGCGCTCGCGCCTGCCCGCCGCCGACTGGCGGGCCGCCGCCGCCTTCGGCCTGCCTTTCGGCCTCTACCTGCTCACGCTGGCGCCCACCGTCTACAACCTGGACAGCGTCGAGCTGACCACCGCGGCGGCCACCGGCGGCCTGGTGCGTGCAACCGGCTATCCGCTCTACCTGCTGCTAGGCCGCCTCTGGGCGTGGCTGCCGGTCGGCGACGTAGGCTATCGGATGAACCTGTTCTCCGCGTTCAACGGCGCGCTCACCCTCTTCCTGGCCGATCGGGTGCTGCGGCGCTTGAACGTCGGGCCGTGGGCGGCGCTGGGCGCGTTGGGGCTGCTGGCGACGGCGACGCACTTCTGGGCGCTCTCGCTTATTGCGGAGGTCTACACGCTCCACACTGCGCTCATGGCGGGTTTGCTGCTCTCCCTCCTGCATTGGTCAGATCGCCCGACGCCGGCGCGGCTCGGCCTCGTCGGCCTGATGCTGGGCCTGGGCCTCAGCCACCACGCGGCCACGGCCCTGCTGATTCCGGGCGGCGCGTTCTACGTGATCGCCGTCGCGCGCCGACGGGCGTTCACACCACGCCTGTTCCTCGCGGCGCTGGGCGGCGTCTGTCTGGGATTGAGCCTCTATCTCTATCTGGCCTGGCGCTCCACGACGTTGCCCGCTTTTAACTACGTCGGGTCATACGATGCGCACGGCGTGTTTCACCCGATTGACCTGCGCCAGCCAGAGGGGATGTGGTGGCTGGTCTCAGGCCGCGCGTTTGCCGGGCAGATGTTCGCCTATCGCGGCGAGGCGCTGTGGCGCGAGATCGTCGCCTACGCCCGGCTGCTGTGGCAGGCGTTCTTCGCCGTCGGCCTTGGGCCGGGGCTGTTGGGCCTGATCGTCCTCATGCGCCGCGACTGGAAACTGGGCGGTCTGCTGCTGGCGATGTTTGTCTTCAACGCCGCGTTCTACGTTGACTACCGCGTCGTAGACAAGGACACCATGTTTCTGCCCACGTACCTGATCTGGGCGATCTGGCTGGGTGTGGGCTATCAGCGGCTGATCGCGTGGACGCAGGGCGCCAACCCCGGGCGCTCCTGGGGTCTGCGGCTCATATCCGGTGTGATGGCGGGCGCAGTGCTGGCGGCTACGCTCTGGAACTGGCGGCTGGTCAATCTCTCCAATGATTGGAGCGCCCGCCGGCGTGGCGAGGCGATCCTGAGGCAGGTCGAGCCTGACGCGCTCGTGTTTGGCTGGTGGGACTCTGTGCCGGTCGTCGAATATCTCCAGCTGGTCGAGGGGCAGCGACCCGACGTGAAGGCGGTCAACCGTTTCCTCGTCCCCTACGAGGCGCTGATCACATGGGTCAGGCGCGAGGCCGGCCGGCGGCCGGTCTACCTGGACAACCCGCCGAGCGAATTGCTCGACACCTTGACAGCGGAAATCGCCGGGCCGGTGTATCGCCTGCGGCCCCGCGCTGCAAAGCCAGACCCTAAGGGTCTCCGAGACCCTTAGGGTCTGGGCCGGCCAGGAGGATTTCAATGCAACGAACTGTGCGCATCATGGTCGCTCTCGTGATCCTGCTCTCAGGCCTGGCGATCATTCCTTTCGTCAGCCTGCCCACGCAGGCGTTCAGGTGGCAACGGTACGCCAACGCCTATCAACCCACGCTGGCCATCAATCACGTTTCTGGCGGCCGCGGCAGTTTCTTCCGCATCACCGGCAGCGGCTACCCGGCGGACACGACCGTGACCGTCTTCGTCAACGGCGTCTTGGTCGGCGTCACCTCCACCGACGATCTGGGCGAGGTGGACGTCTCTCTCAGCACAAGTCAGGCAGATCTGGGCTGGTACGTCGTGGTCGTGATGGCCAACCCCAGCGCGGAGATCGGATTCCGGCTGGCCGCCGGTGAGCCGCTGTGGCCGCAGGAGGGCGGCGGGCCGGTGTTCGACGTGCCGGCGGGTATCGCTCGGCATCTGGTTTACCTGCCCATTGTGGCGCGGTAACCAGCGCGGCCGGCGTCTCACTTGCTTCAACCTGGCCTGCCCTTGAGTCCTCGCCTCTGGACGCCGCTGCTGGCGTTTAGTGTGACGCGTCTGGGCCTCGCCCTGGTCGCCTACCTCGCCGAGCCGCTGGTGGCCGATTACACCGCGCCGCCCTACCACATCCGGCCGGATAACATCCTGCTCGACGTCTTCGGCAGCCGATGGGATACCGGCTTTTATCTCAGTATTGCCGCCGAAGGCTACCGGTTTAGGGATGTGCGGCTGCCGTCGGTGGCGTTCTTCCCGCTGCTGCCCATGTTGATCCGCCTGGTCTCGCAGATCACGGGCGATGCGCTCGTCGCCGGACTGATGGTGACCAACGCAGCGCTCCTCGCCGCAACTTTTCTGTTTTATCGCCTGGTCGAGGCTGAATGGGGCGCGGCCCTGGCCGGGCGGGCCGCGTGGTATCTGCTGCTCTTCCCGACCTCGTTCTTCGGCTCGGCCATCTATAGCGAGTCGCTCTTCCTGCTCGGCGCCATCGGCGCGCTGTACTCGGCCCGCAGAGGCCGCTGGGGGGTGGCGGCGCTGTGCGGCTTTCTCACCGCGCTCACGCGCCTGACTGGCGTCCTGGTCGGGATCCTGTTGTTCGTCGAGTGGTGGGCGCGCTATCAGGATCGCGCCTCACCCAAACGCCCACCGCTGGCCGCCGCGCTGGCCTCGCTCGCTGCGCCGCTCGGCGCCGGGGTGTACATGCTCTACCTTGGGCTGACGTTCGGCGATCCGCTGGCCTTTGTCCACGCCTCGGAAGCGTGGGGGCGCGTGGCGGCCTCCCCGCTCACGACGATCGCCCATCTCTTGCAACCTCCGGCCGAGGGCTGGGGCGCGGCGCTGCTGGCCGGGCGCCTGCCGCTTGACAACTGGATTGACCTGCTGACGGGGTCCGGTTTCCTGGCGCTGGGCGGCC